>DOYO01000093.1:0-1469 GCA_003518475.1 Acholeplasmataceae bacterium | reverse complement strand
GTGATTCAACAGACCATCACCTCTGATTATGAGATTGAAAAAACAACACACATTCATTTGGGTGGTTTTGAGGCTTTCATCGTTAAAGACGGTGTCGAAATCGATGAAACCATCGATACGAAGTTAAAAGAGAGAAAAGATTGGTTCTTTAAGAACTCCAAGCTTTTCATCCGGAAATAAGGAGGTAACACGATGCAAAATACGATTTATTCAATCAATGGACCTGTTGTTACCGTAAAAAATGCAACTGTTTTCTCCATGTTGGAAATGGTTTATGTTGGAAAAGACCGTTTACTTGGAGAAGTTATTTCTATCAGTAAAAATCATACAACCATCCAGGTTTATGAATCAACGACCGGGCTTGTCATCGGTGAACCTGTTTTTTCAACTGGCGAACCTATTTCAGCGCTTCTCGGGCCTGGCTTGTTAAAAAATATTTTCGACGGCATTGAACGTCCTTTGAAGACCATCGCTAAAAATGAAGGAATCTATATTCCTACAGGCAGTGATGTCGAAGCGCTCGATCGTACGATTGAATGGGAAGTTAAAATTACTGTCAAGAATGAAGATATGCTTCATTTTGGACAAATTTACGCAACCATCCAAGAAACAGCATCTATCGAACACCGTTTGATGGTGCCTAAAGATAAAGATGGAAGAGTTGTTTGGATTGCAAAAGATGGGAAATATAAACTTTTTGACGTCATTGTCAAAGTTGAAGACTTGAACGGACATGTCCATGAATTGACTTTAGCGCAGAAATGGCCGATTAAAACACCAAGACCTGTTCAAAAGAGATTACCAATCACCATTCCTTTAGTGAGTGGTCAGCGTGTCATTGACACCCTTTTCCCAATCGCCAAAGGCGGAACAGCAGCTGTTCCAGGCGGATTCGGTACCGGTAAAACCATGATGCAGCACCAATTTGCAAAATGGTGCGATGCTGACTTGATTGTTTATGTAGGTTGTGGTGAACGCGGAAATGAAATGACTCAGGTTCTTGAAGAATTCAGCGAGCTGATTGACCCAAGAACAAATAAACCATTAATGGAAAGAACCGTATTGATTGCCAATACATCAAATATGCCAGTAGCGGCAAGAGAAGCATCCATCTACACAGGAGTTGCCATTGCTGAATACTACCGCGACATGGGCTACCACGTCGCTGTCATGGCCGATTCTACCTCACGTTGGGCTGAAGCGCTCCGTGAAATCAGCGGACGCCTTGAAGAAATGCCTGCTGAAGAAGGATTTCCTGCTTATTTGCCATCGAGAATTTCACAATTCTACGAAAGAGCGGGCTATATGATGACCTTAAGCGGAGAAGTCGGATCGATTTCTATCATTGGCGCAGTCTCTCCTCAGGGAGCGGATTTCTCTGAACCTGTGACTCAAAATACCAAGAGATTCGTCAGAAGCTTCTGGGCTTTGGACAAGCAGCTTGCTTATATGAGACATTACGCTGCCAT
>DOYO01000010.1 GCA_003518475.1 Acholeplasmataceae bacterium | reverse complement strand
AAAACGAGCTCAAAATAAAACAAAAGTATAATTTTGCATTTACTATTAATGGAGTAGGAGAAACTAAAACAAAAATTGACATAAAGTCAAGCAAATATAATAGTACAATTGAAATCTATGCTTTTTCAACAGATGATTATGATTATGTATCAACAGTGTCAATGAGTTCAGCAAAGAGAGTATATTTTGATGATTTATATACACTAGGTCTTGTCACGATGGAAGATTATAATCTGATTGTATATGGCGATGATTATATGTCTGAGACAACTGTTTCTTACACTTCTTATACAACAAACTTTGTATATGTGAGAGGCACAGTGAACTTTTCAGATTATAATTCTGACCCTCATGCAGCAAATAAACTTATGATCAAAATTTATGATATAGAGCCTTTCCCATTACAACCAACATTACTGAAAACTATATATACAAACGCTTCAGGGTATTATAGCACATACATTGATAACTCTGCTTTTGCATCTGAAAATGGTTGCGATATAGTCGTACAACTTGTCTTTGAAAATTCAGATTTTGCAATCTCTGACAATTTTTTTGTGTATAATCATAGTTTTGATAAATATCAAGATGCACCGAATGGTTTGATATTAAGACAGGATATCACATTTCAAAATGGTCATGAAAGAAACGATGCACTCCATGCTCACCAAGCCTCAATTGTTGGATTTCAATATTTAAGGTATATCTCAGGAGAAACAACTTTCCCCTTCTTGCTGATTGTAACACCTGGTATTATAAATGAATCTTTTTATATACCGCTTGTTCATGAAATAGATCTAGAAAATGGAGATGGTGATGATTGGGATACAGTTTTACATGAATTTGGCCATTATGTTGCTGATTTATACAATCTTACCGACTTCTGGCCGTGTCACCATGCTAAAAATTATAATATGATTGATAAACTCGATAGTAAATTTTTAGGTACCTTAGTAGCAGTATCTGAAGGATGGGCTACTTACTATTCAATATCTTCACAATTATATAGTAATACAGCATCATTGATTATTCCTGATGTTGGAGATTATGTGCACGGATATTACGATATTGAAAAGCATACGCAGTGGCTGATGGGTGATGGAAATGAATGGGTTGTAGCAAGGTTACTTTTTGATTTAGCAGACGATGATGTATATTACTATGAATCATTTGATCAAATAAATTGGGGTGGGAAATTATTATTTGAAAAAATTAAATTTGCAGCCCAAGATACTTTTCTGGGTAGACTTTATACACTATCAGAATTTATTGAATCATTGAACATTTCGCCAAATGATGAAACTTATTTGAAATTATTTGAGTTTTATCACCTTTCAGCTAAACTATTAACTCCAGCAAATAATAGTTTTGCATCATATACCATACCTACTTTCACTTGGGAGGTTCAAACAACAAGTGTTTTATGCCCCAACAATCAGTTCACTTTATACATTTTATCCCCAAGTGGGAACGTATTGCTTACTCATGATGCTGGAAATACTACAAGTTACACGTTATCACTTAATGAATGGAATACCCTTTTAGCTTACGGGTATACATCTATAAAATGGAAAGTAGAAACCGAACAAACAAATTCCCCCGCAACTGGACCCTATTTTTCATCAACGATGAATTTGAACATGCCAATACCAACTTCAGTTTCGGTTGGTGTATCATACTATGGCGTTTTGCAAGACGGTGATTGTTTCTGGTATAAATTCACTGCATCAACTAAGGGATATTACTCTTTTTATACCACAGGATCAACAGATACTTATGGTGAAATTTTTCCATTACCAGTAGCCACTCCTTACATTTCTAATATAATTACACAGGATAATGATAGTAGTGATGGGTTGAATTTCAAAAAAACTATGCTTCTTTATCCAGGATTTACGGTATATATTAGAGTGCGAGGTGATGAATGGGACGAAACAGGTAGTTTTACTTTTTCAGTTTCATATGTCCCAGCATGCTGATTTAAAATATAAATTACTTCGGAGAAGTCGAAGCTCTTTTGATAGTGCTTCGCACAACTCACACAGTATGTATCTATATCGTAGACAACATTCAAAAGAAAAGATCGAAAACTTATTATCTTACTTACCTACAAAGGTCAACATATTTAAAAACACCAAAAAATCGCCATTTTCCACCATGGAGAATTTAACTCTCCATAGAAAAATCACCACTTACAGCAATCCTATTGGTGATCTCACATAATAGAGTGTTAATTGGATTGGTATGGAAATTAAACAGTGGCTTATGATACCATATGCATAGACAACATGATTAATAAAAAAAACAAGACCTAGCAGAATCACCATCTTTCTTGATGGTGAACGACTAGGTCTTTTCTTATATTATATTTTGAATCAATTGATTTATGCGTTTTCCAAGATTGCTGCTATTGGAATAATCATGAACGCAAGCCATGAAATATGAAACATATCAAAGAAGTAACCGATTGAAAAGAAGAGGACAACTGCAACAAATGGTGCGATTGCTGTGAATCTGAACTTATCAAAAGCTAAGATTGCGACAACGGGAATCAAGAGGAATACCTGCCAAGCATAGATCCATCCGTCTAAAACAAATCCCAATGTTAAAAATGCTGCGATGCAGAAGAAGATTGTGAGTAACATGACGATGACTTTATTCTTTTGAGGACCTTCTATGGCATCTAATTCAAACTTGACATCTCCTAAGAGAATACCGATACCAAAAGGAAGTAAGAACCCTAGTCCGCCATATGCCCATAATTCATAGACATATCCCATATATAGATAGAAACCAATCGCAACAATAAATGATAATTCATACAAGAAAACATGAAGCTTGTTTGGCTTATACAATACACCAATCATCGGAATCATCAAAAACACTAACCAACCTGGATTCCACAAATCATAATAAAATCCCAAAACGATGAAGATGATTGTGGCAACGAATGGCGAAATAGCGACAAACATATCCTTCAACCTTGTATTTAAGATAATCGCACTCATCGGAATGAATAAGAAGACCATCCAGCCTGGATGCCATAATTGAAACTCAAATCCGAGAATAAGAAATGCGATGACGCTTAAGAATGGTGAAAGTGCGACAATTGCATTTTTAAATCTTGTATTTGCGATAATCGCAACCATCGGGATCGATAAGAACACAATCCATCCCGGATTCCAAAGGTTATATACAAATCCTAGAATCATATAAGTGATGACACTGATAAAAGGCATTAAGGCGACAATCTTGTTTCCCTTATCTTTGTGTCTCTTGAACTTCAAGGAGTCCATCAAATCATCGACGACTTCATCAGGTTTCCCTAAAATCTGATAAATCTCCTCATCTGACTTTCCATTTGCTTTCGCATCATCGTAAAGCTGAGCATAGTCATTGATGATATCATCGATTTCTGCCTTATTTGCTTCATACTCTTCCAATATTTCTCTTAAATCTTCTAAATACTTACCTTTCATCCCTCATACCTCCCAATAATTTGAATACGCCTTTGAGAAACGCAGTCCATTCCGTTTCATAGTCGTTAAACTTTTCTTTCCCTAATTCTGTAATCTTATAATACTTTCTTGGAGCTCCGATTTTTGTCTGTTCAATGTAGGTATCAAACAACCCTTGACTTGTCAACCTTCTTAAAATCGGGTAAACCGTGTTTTCGTTCACATCAATTTCACTTGACAGTTTTTCGATGACTTCAAAGCCATACATGTCGTGATCGTGAATGATGCTCAAGATACACATTTCAAGAATACCTTTTTTAAATTGTGTATTCATGTCATTCCTCCTTACTGTGTGTTGCACACTACTATAATATCACTGTACTGTGCAAAACACAATACCTAAAATAAAAAAAGTTTAAAATTTTATTTACAGTAAATATTGTCTTTTTTCAAGTAATGTGATACCATAACTACAAACATGAAAAAGGTGACTTTAATGTTAAATATATATGGGGCAGTCTATTATTACGCATATCGTTAAAAATTAGGATTGCTCAGGCATTCCTTTTATGCGATAAAGGAACAGCCAAACCATGACAACGTTCATCCTTGGGGTTCCTAGGGATTTTTTTATTTAAAATACAAAGGAGAAAAGAACATGATTATTCAGATGAAGAAGGAATCAACCAAAAAGCAGTTTGATAAGGTTGTTGAGTTTTTAAAAGAGAAACACTTAGAGATTATTGACGCATCCAGCGATGAGATGCGTGTCTTTGGTGTCATCGGTGATACTTCATCGATTGATCCAACTGACTTATATGCCTTTGAAGGCGTGAAGGAGGTTACCAGAGTCTCTACTCCTTTTAAGAAGGCTTCCAGAAGCTTTAAGAAGCATGATACCATCATCAAACTGAAAAATGGGGTTGAAATCGGTGGTGATCAGTTCGTGATGATGGCTGGTCCTTGTTCGATCGAATCTGAAGAACAATTAAGAACAATCGCCAAAGGTGTTAAAAAAGCGGGTGCTCAGCTCTTGAGAGGGGGAGCATATAAACCAAGAACTTCGCCTTATGCTTTTCAAGGACTTGAGGTTGAAGGCTTGAAGCTATTGAAGAAGATCGGTGATGAAGAAGGATTACTGGTTGTTACTGAAATACCAAGCGCTGACTTGATTCCATTATTCGAAGAATACGTGGATATCATTCAAGTCGGTGCCAGAAATATGCAAAACTTTCATTTGCTCAAGGCTCTCGGCAAATCAAATAAACCTATTTTATTAAAAAGAGGCTTATCAGCAACCATTGAAGAATGGCTGATGTCTGCTGAATATATCATGGCTGGCGGCAATGATCAAATCATTTTGTGCGAACGCGGCATTCGCACATTTGAAAAGTATACGAGAAACACATTGGATATCAGCGCTGTCTTGGCGGTTAAGGAATTATCTCATCTGCCTGTCATCATTGATCCCTCTCACGCAGCCGGACGCTGGACAATGATTGAAAAATTATCCTTGGCAAGTCTTGCAGTCGGCGCACATGGTTTGATTGTCGAGGTTCACCAGGATCCCGAGCATGCCATGTCAGATGGAGCGCAATCCTTAAAGATCAAGAAGTTTGCAACGATGATGGATGAACTGGAAAAGGTTGCAGCGGTTTTAGGTAAAACATTGAGATGAAGATCTTCATTGTCGGACTTGGATTGATTGGGGCATCCTATGCCGAAGGCTTGCACCATAACGGCCATACCGTTTATGCATATAACAGAAGTGAACATCCTTTAATAGAAGGGATGAAACAAGGCTTCATTCAAAAAGATAGCTCCATTGAAAAAATAGGATCTGTCGACTTAATCATATTAGCGCTTTATCCCAAACATAATATTGAATTCGTTCAAACACATAAACACTTGTTTAAACAAGGACAGATCATCACCGATGTTTCCGGAACCAAGGTCTGGATGATGAAAGAACTGGAAAAGATACTACCTCAAGGCATCTCTTATACCTCCCATCATCCGATGGCAGGTAAGGAATCTTCAGGTTTCTCTTCTAAAGACTATAATATCTTCAGAAATGCTAATTTTATCATCGTTGAAGGCTCAAAAAGCCTGAAAACAGATCAAGACGTTTTAAGAGTCATCGCAAAAGACTTAAAATTTGGTAAAATAACAGTAGTGAATGCGAAAACACATGATGAGCTGATTGCTTTCACATCTCAGCTCACCCATATTCTCGCAGTCACCTTGGTCCAAAGCGACCGTTTAAAGGAAACGAAACAGGCAACGGGAGATTCCTACAGGGATTTGACAAGAATCGCGAAAATCAACGAAGTGATGTGGTCTGAGCTATTCCTTGAAAATAAGGAAGCTTTAGTAGAAAAGATCAATGATTTCATGCAGGAATTAAAATACGTCAAAGAGCTTATCTTGGTCGAAGATAAGGAACAATTGATGCGTTATCTCAAGGAAGCCAAAGAAAAGAGGAAATCTTTTGACATTCTTTAGAATGCAAGATTACGAAATCTACATCGAAGAAAACGGTTTGGTCAATCTTTACAAGCACATCAAGGCTATTTATCATTTAGACAGAGTGTTTGTGGTGACGGATCAGAATGTGTATAACTTGTATCATGAGGCTTTAGAGAGAAATCTCTTGGAACTCAAGGTTTCTTTTGTTGTGGTTGAACCGGGTGAAAAATCTAAATCCCTTAAAACCTATCAAGAAGTCATTTCCAAGCTCATCAAGCTTGGAATCAAGAGAAACCATTTGTTAATCGCCTTTGGCGGTGGCGTGGTTGGCGATTTAACAGGCTTTGTAGCTGCTACCCTATATAGAAGACTACCTTACATACAAGTGCCTACAACCTTGCTTTCCATGGTTGACTCCAGCATTGGGGGTAAAGTCGGAATTGATTTGCCTGAAGGGAAGAACCTGATTGGTTCATTTTATGATCCCGAATTGGTTTTAATCGATCCATCCTTCTTAAAGACTTTATCCAGAAGAGAATACGCAAACGGACTTGCAGAAATGATCAAAGCCGGTTTGATTGGGGATAAGAAACTTTATCAGCATCTTTTAGATCATGAAGATGTCACGGAAGCTGAAATTACGATGGCGATTCAAGTGAAACGAGACGTTGTACTTTTAGATCCTTATGATAAGGTTGAACGCATGTATTTAAACTTCGGACACACCTTCGGTCATGCAATCGAAAAAAAGCATAACTATGAAACGTATTTGCATGGTGAAGCAGTTGCTTATGGCATGCTGATCGCTTTACAAATCGGTATCAAATATAATGAATCGAAACAAGAACTTTATGATGAAGTCAAAAAGTTGTTGTTAGAACGAGGTCTTGTCAAAGAACCTTTATTGAAGATGGAAGATTATATCAAGGAAATCATCACAGATAAGAAATTCTTTGATAATGAATTGCATTTTATTGTCGTGCCTAAGGTTGGTACTGCTAAAATATTACGTCTTAAGGAAAGTGATTTTCAATGAGCATTACCATTACACCTCAACATCTAAGTGGGAAAATCTCTGTCATCTCATCAAAATCATTATCACACCGTTATGTCATCGCCTCTGGGCTTGCTGAAGGAACGAGTGAGATTGATAATGTCTTAGATTCTGAGGATCTGACTGCAACCAAGGAAGCTTTATCGACACTTGGCGTGAAGTTCAACGGGAATCAAATCACCGGGGGAGAGCTGAAAGCTCAAAGACAGGTGATTGATGCACATGAATCGGGTTCAACATTAAGGTTCATGATTCCGATTGCGATGCTTCAAAAAGAAAAAATGACATTTGTTGGAAGCGGACGTTTGCCAAAGCGGACGCTGGATGTTTATTTTGATTTATTCAAACAAAAAAATATGCCATTTTGGCAAATTACGAATGATTATCTGCCTCTTGAAGTGCAAGGGCTGTTAAAGCCTGGTCATTATTCAATCAAGGGTGATATCAGTTCACAATTCTTAACAGGACTGCTTTTTGCCTTACCGCTCCTTAAGAAAGATTCAGTCATTGAGGTCACAACCCCACTGGAATCCAAGGGATATATCGAACTGACTTTGGATGTCTTGAAGAGATTTGGCATTCACATATTATCAGCAGGCAATTATTTTTACATCAAAGGCTCACAAAAGTATCAGCCTCAAAAAGCGATGGTTGAAGGAGATTATTCCCAGGCTGCTTTTTGGATGGTCGCTGGATTGATCGGAGACTCCATTGTGCTGTTAAGCTTGAACCCCGTCAGCAAGCAAGGCGATTATAAAATCGTTGATATCATCAAAGAGATGAATGGACAAATTGAATATAGCGATTTGAACCGGATATGGAGTATTTCTCCATCTAAAACATATGGAGTAACCATCGATTTAAGTCAAATACCAGATCTTGGTCCGATCTTGATGGTCTTAGCTGCTTTAAGTGAAGGCACAACGACCTTCACCAATGCGGGGCGATTGAGAATCAAAGAGTCAGACAGACTTGAAGCGATGTATCAAACCTTGACCAAATTCGGCGTATCCATTTTTATGGATGGAGACACTGTTCAAATTACCGGTCAAAAAACACTCAAAGGGAACCAAGAATTTGATTCCTTTGATGATCACCGCATCGCGATGGCAATCGCGATCGCAGCCATTAAGGCAGACGGACCAGTCACCATTAAAAATCATTTATGTGTAAGAAAGTCATACCCGAATTTCTTTGAAGTGTACCAAAAACTGGGAGGGAAGATTCATGAATCTCGATGAGTTGAGAGCAGAAATTGATCGAATTGACAAAGACATGATGGAGCTATTCAAAAAGAGAATGCACGTTTCTTTTTTGATTGGTCAATATAAGAAGGAACACCAGCTTCCTGTTTTAGATTTAAAAAGAGAATCAGAACTTCTAGAAAAGAGAAAGCAGGCACTTCATGATGATGGACTTTGGCCACTATACAAAGAATTTATCCAAGAAGTGATGAGACTTTCCAAGGTCAATCAACAATGAGCGAGCGTTACGGCCTGATCGGCAAAAATATCAGTTTCAGCAAATCCCCAAAAATACATAAATTCATGGGCAAACATCTAAGGCTGGATATCACCTATGATCTTTTAGACGTCGAGGAACAAGAACTTTCTCATTTAGTCAAACAATTAAGATCTGGATTCTATAAAGGATTCAATGTTACCATCCCTTATAAACAAACGATCATGAACTTTGTAGATGAATTGACCAATAAAGCGAAACGCATCCAAGCGATCAATACGCTTTATATGAGAAATGGAAAAGTCATTGGAGATAATACAGATTACGATGGATTCATGGGCTTGCTCAGGACCAATCAAATCGAAGTCAAAGATAAAAGAGTATTCATTTTAGGAAACGGCGGAGCAGCCAAAGCTGCATATGTAGCTTTGGTGGATATGGAAGCCAAGGTTACGGTCGTCTCTAGAAAGATNNATTCTTCCAAAAGAGCATGTCGCGAATAAAACCGTGATTGACTTGGTCTATAACCCTGAAATCACACAAATCATGAAGTACTGCAAGCAACCGATTGGTGGATTGAATATGCTGATCATCCAGGCGATCAAGAGTGAAGAAATTTGGTTTGGCAGAAAAATCGAATTGACGGATGAACTGATCAGCCAATTGAAGGAAGTGATTTATCATGAATAGCTATGGAACTTTATTCAAGGTAACTTTATATGGAGAATCCCATCAGGAAGCAATCGGCGCGATTGTTGATGGAGTTCCTGCAGGCATCAAAATAGATGACGAACTGATCACATCCGATCTTATGAAAAGACAACCAGGTGCGGTTGGCACCACACCTAGAAAAGAAAAAGATGAATTCAAGATTTTGTCTGGAGTATTCAATGGATTTTCTACAGGATCCCCGATTCACATCATGATTGAAAATCAAAATATTCAGTCGAAAGACTATGAACATTTAAAGAATCAGCCCAGACCTGGACATGCTGATTTTGTAGCAGGTGTTAAGTACAATGGCTTTCAAGATTACAGAGGCGGAGGCAGATTTTCAGGCAGATTGACTGCAGCGCTGACCGCAGCTGGATCGATTGCTAAAATGATCATTCCATTTCAATTTGAAAACAAGTTGGTTCAAGTTGGAGCCTTGAAGGATATGGAATGGCTGGATCAATATTTGTCGGAAGTTTCCAAGGCAGGAGATTCCGTGGGCGGAATCATTGAAGTGAAGGTTTCAGGAATACCGGTTGGTCTCGGTGAACCATTTTTTAACAAACTGGATTCAGAGATTGGAAAGATGATGTTCTCCATTCCTGCAGTGAAGGGTGTTGAAATTGGTAAAGGATTTGCAGGTATTGAAATGATGGGCAGCAAGTTCAATGATGAAATTTTGGATGCTAGAGGTAAAACAAAGACAAACCATAGCGGTGGAGTTTCCGGTGGAATCTCCAACGGGAATGATCTGATCGTCAAGGTGTTCATTAAACCGACATCAAGCATTCAAAAGGAACAGGAAACCTATAACTATACGACAAACTCAGTTGAAAAACTGGAAATAGGCGGACGCCATGACGTTTGTATCGCAAGGCGTGCAGGGATTGTCGTTGAAAATGCGCTCGCTATTGTTTTAGCGGATTTATATTTAATCAATAAGGCATATCAAAAGTAGAAGCATTCTGGATTTGGATAGAAGGTGTGTGACGAAGATGTATGAAGAAATTCTTAAGGAATTAAACAAGTATTTTGATGAAAATGGTGACATGCTATTAATGGAACCAGCATATACACTCGCACAGTACATTCTCGATCAAGTGCCTGGTGCAGTTGAAAATGTGCTTGAAACATACAGAGATCTATTTCATGATCATGAATACAATGGACACTATGCAATTATTGGCATAGCCATTGTACTTGTAAGATTAGGAAGAAATAGAGNNTATAAGTATGACTTCAAACTTCCTAAAAAAGTTTTACCACTGATTAATCGTATTAATTTCCCTTATGATAGAGGGGATACATTCTTACTCAAACTTGATGATCCAAAGATAGAAGATTGTCCATACTACAACAAATGGGTTATATTTTCTGTTGTAAAAGTTGAATTGGATGGAAGAACTCATTGGCCAGTCATTATAATGTATAATTGGTATAACAATGAACCTGTTTTAGATACTTCATTTGAAACATTATGCCCTTTGACGCTAGTGCCTCGTGGTAGACGTCCATTTTATGTATTATCACTAGAAGACAAATATGATTTGTTTGATGGTAAAACATGCATTCATTCTGGTAAATATACATTGAGCAAAGAAATAGAAGAAATGTTAGAAGCGTGGACATTTCATGCAAGTCCGAATAAAGATGTGAATGCAGAATTCGTTCCTAGTGATTTTTTGAAGCAATATTTGAAACTTATATATAGTGATGCTGAAAAAAGAAATATTCAATCTTGCGTTAATAGAAAACTTGTCGATTATATCTAGTAATGGATTGGATTAATATGGAAATCAAACAGTGGTTTTTTTAAATACCTTATATATCTAAAATAATAGCAAGTCAGAAGATTGTGGATCATACTCTTCTGACTTTTATTTACGCTTTAATACAGCACATGTTATTTTATAAATAAATAGGTTTATTAAACCTCTTTATGAGAGAAATATGCAATTTCCATTAGAATTTTGTTAAATAGGACACATGCTCCTGTATTTCATTTATCGTGTGTGATAGAATATGAATATATGTTTTATAAAATACGATAGGGGATTGGATTAGAATGAAATATTAAATTACTAGAATTGAAATTATTTTGCTTGTAATAATATTGATCTTTGCGATTCTTTTTACCGTTTTTGATTTATCTCCCTTTGAAATGACTGTTGAACAGTCCTTTAGTCAACTTGATAGAAAAATTAACTATATATTTGGATTCGTGTTAAT
>DOYO01000049.1 GCA_003518475.1 Acholeplasmataceae bacterium | reverse complement strand
ACGCTCATCTTTTCAAACTGCTTGTCATCGACTTGGGATGCGGCGTTTTTCATCTGGCTCATTCCTGGTAAAAATCCCATGATTTTACTGATGGAACCCATCTTTTTAATCATCTTGAACTGCTTCAATAAATCATTGTAATTGAAGGTGTCGGACATCAGTTTTTCCATCATATTTTTAGCATCATCCTCGTCAATCGATTCAGTTGCTTTTTCAATCAATGTGAGGACATCGCCCATGCCGAGAATTCTTGAAGCCATGCGTTCAGGATGGAAGACTTCAAAGGCATCCATCTTTTCGCCATTCGAGGAAAACTTGATGGGTATGCCTGATACTTCTTTAATCGATAAAGCAGCGCCGCCTCTGGTATCTCCGTCCATTTTGGTTAAGATAGCGCCAGTCGCTTGTAGTTGATCATTGAATGATTTACAGATGTTTGCAGCATCCTGACCAGTCATCGCATCGACGGTTAAAAGAATTTCTGAAGGCTTCGCGATGGCTTTGACATCGACAAGCTCCTGCATCATTTTTTCATCGATATGCAGTCTGCCTGCGGTATCGATAATCGCAACATCATATCCATTCACACGTGCATATTCAAGACCTTCCTTAACAATTGTTCTTGCGTCAATAAGGCCTTTTTCGAATACTTCGACATCAATTTGTTTTCCGATTGTTTTCAATTGTTCGATTGCTGCTGGACGGTAAACGTCAGCTGCGATGAACAACACTTTTTTCTTTTCAACCTTTTTAATATAAACACCAAGNNCCGATGTTGTAGCGGATCCCTTCTGAATCCTCACCCATCACGCGCTTCAATTCATCATGAACGATTTTAACGACTTGCTGTCCTGGATTCAGTCCTTTTAAGATCTTTTCTCCAACAGCTTGTTCCTTGATATTTGCAATAAATGATTTAACAACCTTGAAGTTGACATCCGCTTCAAGCAAAGAAAGGCGCACTTCGCGCATCATTTCATCGATATCATTTTCAGATAAAATTCCTCTACCGGTCAAACGGCGCATCGCCATTTGGAGACGTGAGCTTAAACTGTTTTCAGCCATTATTCATCCAACTTTCTTAATTGTTCCAACAAGGATAAATCCTTATCTTCCAATGCCTTATCAATAAGATTCAATCTTTGTTCCTGCAGCTTTAATAAATGGAGTCTTTCTTCATAGAAAAAGAGGTGCTCTTCAACCTTCTTCAAATGATCAAATACGGCATTTCTGCTGACTTGATAGAGCTCCGATATTTCTTGAAGGGAGTAATCCTCTCTGTAATAAAGCTCAAAGTATAATATTTGTTTTTCTGTAAGTAAAGATCCATATAAATCAAACAGTTTGTTCAGCTGTTCTTTTTTATCCAGAGATTCCATGGTTCACCTTCATCTTAGAAGAAATCTTTAAATAGTCCATAGATGTATTGTTCAATATCGAACATAACCAAATCTTCAATCTTTTCACCCAAACCCACATATTTGATGGGAAGATTATATAAGTGACGGATCGCTAAAACGATACCGCCCTTGGCTGTTCCATCAAGCTTTGTCAAAACGATGCCTGTAACGTCAGTCGCTTCCTTGAAAACTTCTGCTTGGCGCATACCATTTTGACCGGTTGTCGCATCAATGACCAATAAGGTTTCCTGAGGTGCGTTCGGTAGTGTTTTTTGAATGACTCTCTTCATTTTGGAGAGTTCAGCCATCAAATTGGTTTTGGTTTGCAGTCTACCTGCGGTATCGCACAAGACGACATCATATTTATCCTTTTTAGCAATCTCCAATGCATCATAGATGACTGAAGATGGATCAGATCCCGCTTCTTTGGCGAAGACGAAGGTATTGCTTCTTCTTCCCCATTCGACAAGCTGGCTGATTGCTCCGGCTCTAAAGGTATCGCCTGCGACCATCATGACCTTCTTGCCTTCATCTTTTAATTGTTTTGCAAGTTTTCCAATGGTTGTTGTTTTTCCTACACCGTTGACACCGACGAATAAATAGACATTGACTTCGTGGTCCGTATAGTTTAAATCCGTTTGAACGAGTTCACCCTTCAAATAGATTTCAAACATTTTATCGACGATGATTTCAGCTAAATCGTTTGGATCGCTGATTTTTTTGTTAATCACATCTTTTTTAAGTTCTGAAATAAAATAAATAACCGTATCCACACCGATATCTGCTTGAATGAATATGTCTTCAAGAGAATCAAACAGCTCATCATCGATCTTTTCAGACTTCGCTAAAATAGCTTTTAAATTCCCAAGGTTTTCTTTAGTTTTATGAAGACCTAGCTGATAGCGTTCGCTCTTCGGTTTCTTACCAAATAACTTCTGAAATAATCCCATGATTTCACTCCTAATCCTCGCTTATTATACCATAACAAAAACAAAACCGAAAGATTATTCTTTCGGCAATTTCTTAACAAATGTGAGCAGTTCATCGAAGTTCAAATGCTGGCTCATTTCATCTACATATTCAGCATAAATGATTTTTCTATCTGCATCCAAGACGAATACGCTTCTTGCCTGCAGTCTCAATTCTTTAATGTTCGTTCCATATTTATTGGCAAAATCAAGATCTAAATAGTCACTTAAGGTAATGATATTGGGTAATCCTGAATTCCCGCACCATCTCGCTTGAGCGAATGGAAGGTCATTGCTGATGGTCAATACCAAGACATCACTTCTTTCAGATAGTTCCTTATTGACTGTTCTTGCCTGCATGTCGCAAACTGTGGTGTCAAGCGATGGAACAACGTTCAAGATGACATAACGATCTTTGTAATCTGATAATTGNNGTTTCTCCAAGCAGTGTTACAGGTTTCCCTTTGAATGTTTTCATGTTACACTTCCTTCTTTTTTATTCACTTATTATTATATCATATCTAAAATAAATAGCCACTAAAAAGCGATCCCCTCGCGAAGGGCGAGGGGATCAGTTTAGGGGTTTTGTGTACTCTTGTACACGGTAATAGGGGATAAGTAGCATCTATTTGGTTAGATGCAAGATAATAATATCATTTTTAGCGGTTTTTGTAAAGAAAAGAAGAGTGAACGCTTGATAAAACGCCTTATCTAAAGGGTTTATCATTTTTTCACATATTTACAGCTAGGAAATCCGCTGCATGCAGTAAACTCACCGTAACGGCTCGTTCTGATAACGAGAGGCTTCCCGCATAACGGACAAAGCTCATCAGTCATCTTCGGTCCGATCTTCTTCATTTCAGTCTGCGCCTTCTCAACCAAAGGTGTAAAGCTATGATAGAATTTGGAGACCAAATGCGTACCTACTTGTTTGCCATCTGCGATTTCATCTAATACAGTTTCCATCCTGGATGTATAATCAACATTAATAATCTTACTGAAGAACAGATCAAGCTGTTCAGTGGTCAACATGCCTTGGGGCGTAGGTTTAAATCTCTTTTCAATCAGTTCGACATAGTCTCTGCCTTTAAGTGTTTGAATGATGGATGCGTAAGTGGATGGTCTTCCAATACCTAAAGCTTCCATTTCTTTAATCAAGGTGGCTTCTGAATATCTAGTCTTCGGTGTGGTCACCTTTTCAATCGAGATGACTTCCTTCGCATTGATTTCCTGACCGATGGTCAGATGAGGTAAAAGCTTATCCTTATTCTTTGCATCTGAATAAACCTTGAGGTGACCCTCAAAGCGTTCAACTGAACCTTCAGCCACATAGACATGGTTTGATGATTCAAGCGTGACCTTGGTGATGTCAAAGATTGCTGGAGCCATTAATGAAGCGACTGCTCTTTGATAAATGCGCTTGTATAAACGATATTCATCCTTAGACAGGTACTCTTCAATGCTTTCAGGCGTTCTTAAAACAGATGTCGGACGTATGCCTTCATGCGCATCTTGTGCATTATCCTTGGTGGTAACATGATATTTACCTAAATAATTCTTTCCAAAGTTCTTTTCAATATAGGCTTGAGCTTCATGAATGAAGGGCTCAGCAAGTCTGTTAGAGTCTGTTCTCATATAGGTAATGAGTCCGACAAGCTCACCATGGATTTCCTTACCTTCATAAAGCGCTTGGGCAACCATCATTGAACGGCTCGCACTCATGCCTAAGTTATTTACGGCATCCTGTTGTAATGTAGAAGTGATGAACGGAGGTTTCGCCATTCGTTTTGATTCTTTTGTTTGAACATCTTTGACAATAAATGGATTGACTGATTCTTTAACAATCAAATCAGCTTGTTCCTTGCCGATTCTAACCTTTTCAGGAATGACATAATCCGCCTTCATATGATGGAAGGTCGCTTCAATTTCATAATAGGTTTCTGGAATGAAGGCTTCAATTTCCTTTTCCAGATCAACAATGAGTTTGAGTGCGACGCTTTGCACGCGTCCTGCAGATTTAGATTTGATTTTTGAATATAACAGTTTAGATAGCTTAAATCCAATAATACGGTCAAGCATGCGTCTGGTTTCTTGAGAATACACCAAATGCTGATCAATCGGTCTTGGATGGTTCAATGCTTCCAGCACTGCAGGCTTCGTAATTTCTCTAAAGACAATCCGGTTTGATGCTGCTGGATCTAGTTTTAATATTTCTGCGAGATGCCATCCGATGGCTTCTCCTTCTCTATCTGGGTCGGTAGCAATCAAGACATCTCTACCCTTCGCTTTTTGGATCAATTCCTTTACTAAAAGCGCTTTTCCTTTGATTACGATATAATTGGGAGCGAAATCATTATTCACGTCTAAACCCAATCCTTCAGAACCGCTGGTTGCCAAATCTCTGATATGCCCCTTTGAAGATAAAACAAGCACGTCGTTTCCAACGTAACTGGCAATAGTCTTTGATTTAGATGGCGATTCAACAATAATGAGTTTTTTGTTCATGTCATCACTCCATTCCCTATCTATTATAGTTTCTTAATTCGTATTGTCAAGTTAAAAGTTAAACAATTTTTCTATATATAATAAAGATTATATATTTTTTTTCGACACCTTATATTAAGGTAAAAATCACATTTTTCCTTTAAAAAAGAAAAAGAAGCGTTCACTTCTTTTTGAGTAATGACTTGATCGGTTCATATGTTTTTCTGTGAATCGGCGTGATTCCATAGGTTTTGATCGCTTCCAAATGCTCCTTGGTTCCATAACCCTTATGATTCTTGAAACCATACTCAGGAAAGAGCTTATCCATTTCCATCATATATCCATCTCTTGTTGTTTTCGCAACAATGGATGCTGCAGCGATCGATACCGATAATGTATCTCCCTTGATGATGGATAATAAAGGAATATCTATTTCCATGGGCATCGCATCAATCAATAGAAAATCAGGTTTGATTTTCAATTGTCTGATGGCCGAAATCATCGCTTCTCTGCTCGCTCTATATATATTGATCAAATCGATTTCATCAACTGAACAAATTCCGATGCCGATTGCGAGTGCATTCTCCTTAATTTCAATGAGGGCGAGCTCCCTTTGTTTTTCTGTGAGCTGCTTGGAATCATTGACATACTTAAAGGTCGCGCCTTTTTTGAGGATGACAGCAGCTGCGACTACCGGACCTGCAAGGGGACCTCTTCCTGCTTCATCCACGCCTGCGATGTATTTGACACCTTTTTCATATAACTCATTCTCGTATTGATACAGGCTCAAGTCTGTCAAAGGATAGCCCTCCAAGTTGTTTATTTCTGATATCAGTCAAAATGATGGTATAGACACGGTC
>DOYO01000059.1 GCA_003518475.1 Acholeplasmataceae bacterium | reverse complement strand
AAAGCAGTTCGATTCACCTATGAAAAATTAGCAGTTTTAATCTAAAAAAAGGATTCGAAAAACGTTGTAATCTCATATCATATATGATATAATGACGTAGCATAAGATAGAAATATCCTTGTCTTATTAAGACCATAGACCAAAAGGAGGTGGAACAGATGAAAAAGTACGAAATTATGTATATCATCCGTCCAACTGTTGAAAGCGAGAGCATTAAAACTATTGTAAATCATTTTAACGAAATATTCGTTAGTTACACGAGTGAAGTTCTCGAAATCAAAGAGTTGGGGCTAAAAGAATTAGCTTACGAGATTGATCACCATAAAAAAGGCTATTACGTTTGGTTACTAGTCAATGCGACTCCAGAAGCAGTTGCTGAATTTAACCGTGTCGTTAGAATTACTGAAGAAGTTATTCGCTTCATTGTTGTAAAGGAAGGCGAGTAGTATGATGAACAGAGTTATTCTGGTTGGTAGAATTACCAAAGATCCAGAAGTGAAATCAACTCAATCTAATATTCCAGTCGTAACCTTTACGCTTGCAGTCAACAGACAATTTTCTGATCAATCAGGAGAGAAACAAGCTGACTTCATACAATGCGTCGTATGGCGCAAGCAAGCAGAAAATTTAGCACGCTTTGTAAAAAAAGGTGCACTCTTAGGTGTTGAAGGACGCATTCAGACGAGACAGTATGAAGCGGAAAACGGCACACGTTATGTTACAGAGGTAGTTTGCGACTCCGTTCAGTTCCTTGAAAGCAAGGGATCGAACCAGCAGGACGCAGAACCAACCATTAAAGAAGAGACCCGTACTGCTGATAATGACGAGTTCTACGAAACAAGTAAGCAACTCGCAGCAGAAGAAGATTTACCATTTTAAGGAGGAAACATCATGCAAAACCAAAAACGTGGTGGCGGTGGATTTAAGAAGCGTCGTAAAGTTTGTTACTTTACTCAAAATAAGGTTGAACACATCGATTTTAAAGATGTTGAGCTATTAAAGCGTTTCGTTACAGATAGAGGTAAGATTTTACCAAGACGTGTAACTGGAACTTCAGCTAAATGGCAGCGCCCGCTTGCAATCGCGATCAAAAGAGCACGTCACATGGCATTGTTACCATTCGTGAAGGACTAAAAAAATTAAACTGCATCCAATGCAGTTTTTATTTTAAAGTAACTTGACATTTAATTGAAAAAGGAACATATTATTGATATAATATCTTTAAAGTAGGTGGTTCAAATGAAACGATGGCTATTCTCAGTAATCGCAGTTATTGTTTTCGCTTTCAGTATATACCTCTATATTCCATATTTTAAATTTGATTCTACCAAGCAATTATTAGCGTTTGTTCTACTGATGGGCAGCTTTGTCCTTATTTTTGTGACGATTTATTTGAGCTTGAATTTTCAAGCGAGACAGAAGGCGAAGACGCTTCAAAATAGACTTGCGATGTGGACGAAATTATCCTATCACGTGAATCAGGTAGGGGATGAAGTCTTTAATGAACTACCGATTGGGATAATCGCGCTGGATGATGATTTTGAGATCAAATGGGCGAATCCGCATGCGAAATCCATTTTTGACCCGAAAATTACAGGAAAAGATTTGAAGGATGTGCATCCGCAGCTTCATATGGCTGCGATGAACAATAAGGTTCAGTTCTCCATTCAGGTAAAGAATGAGAGCTATGATGTGACCTATCGTCCCGAATACCGGTTTTTTTATCTTTTCAATGTGACTGAACGCGAAAAGATCAAAGCGAGATACGAAGAACAAATTCCTGCACTCGGTATCATCTATTTGGATAATTTAGATGAAGCGATCGGATCTATGGACGTTCAAGAACAATCCAGTTTGAAGGGTGAATACTTAGCTGCAATCGCCGATTGGGCGAATAAATATGACGGATTCTTAAAACCTTATTCCGATGAACGTCTGATTGTTGTTTTATTCCGCAAGGATTTAAATCGGATGATTCAAGATAAATTTGAAATTCTAGACAAGGTCAGACTGATTTCCACTCAAAATCAGGTGAGAGTCAGTATTTCCATGGGCGCTGCTTCATGGGATGTGGATTATGAAGAACTTGGCATTTACGCGCAAAACGCGGTTGAACTCGCTGAAAAGCGCGGGGGAGACCAGGTTGTCGTCAATATCCAAAATCAAAAGATCGCTTACTTCGGCGCGAAGAACGATGCTTCAGCAAAGAGCTCCCGTGTCGGTGTCAGAATCAATGCGCAAACCATCAAGGACTTTATTGATAAGTCATCCGCTGTTTATGTCATGGGACACAATCAAGCGGACTTGGATGCATTTGGATCGATGATTGCTGTTTATCATATGGCGAGAGCCAGCAAGAAACCTGTATTCATCATCTTTGATGAGTATAAGATTGATGGAACAGTCACGAAAGTCGTCGATCTGATTAGAGTTCAAATGCCTCAATTCATGGACAACTGCATTTTACCTGCCAACGCAGTCAAACAGATGACACCAGAAAGTCTTCTGATCGTTTTAGACAGCCAATCTCCAAAGATTGTCATGAGCCCTGAAGTTCTAGAAAAAGCCAGCAAGGTCATTGTCATCGACCATCACCG
>DOYO01000060.1:763-12693 GCA_003518475.1 Acholeplasmataceae bacterium | reverse complement strand
TGACCGCTATTTTGCCATGAATCGCCAAAAATAACATTCAGTCTTAAAAATTGCGTATTGTAATATAAATTGGAAGGATCCTGTTCCGGTCTTAAGCGGATGGATGCATCATTGCGGTAAGACATGTTTCTAGCAGCGATAACAATTTCATCATCAACGACACCTGCTGAACCATGTGAAGACAAATAAGATGCATAACTTGGGATTTCTTCTTCTACCACATAATAAACTTGACCAATCAAGAGTTGTCCGTTCACATATTCAATCGTGACGACATCATCAAATGATAATTCGAATGCGAATAAACCGGTATGCATGCCTTTATAGTCACTGATTGGCTGGTTGTACCAATCCTTCACCTTGATCGAGCTTGGTTGAATTTCATTTTCATAGCGGTCCAGTGTAAATTCAGTCGTTGATAGCACCCATTTCGAAGGCATGACTAAAGTCTGGCTTTCGTAGAATAAGCTTTCACCATTCACTTTGATGCTGATCTGTGTATTATCAATTGTATCTTCTATTTCATAATAATCAATCGCCAAATAGTAAAGCCCTGTTTCCGTGCTCTTGTTCTGGAACCCTACAGGATGCGTCGAATCCATCAGAAACACGTGTCCTGAAGTGCCTTTCAACTGATTGTATTGTTGAACAGCCTCTCCATATTCACTATCGTTTTCATCAATAGCCTGTCCAGCCATATCTCCAACCAACATCGTTTTCACTTCATCTGTTTCAATGACATTCCGCACTTCATAATCCTGTTTGATCAGTGTATAAAGCGGAGTATTGTATGCAGAACTAATCGATGACGATGAATAATCTGCGACAAGCGCGCTGGCATCATAAAATTCATTAATCGATGATTTTTTAAAAAAAGAAAGTCCAATCACAAGTATAAAAAGGAACGCCAATACAATAATTGTTAAGCGTTTCGGATTGATCTGGATGAGAATATTTTTGATTTTAGTCATTCCCTTTTTAAAGAATATGCTTAATTTTTTCATGTTGCCTCCGCGAATAAAATGGTTTCAAGAGGGGAGATTATCCCCTCTTGTCCATCTATTTATTTATTAAATTTTAAATCAATCTGCACCAAGTGTCAAGAGTTGAGCCTGAACGATCATGTTCGCATTGCTTTCCCATTGAACTGCATAAGTTGAAACTGCAGTAGGTCCTGCAAGAACGAGTGAATCCCAGTTGTATGGGTTTTCAGGATCGCTTACCCAAGCCCAGAAATCTTTATAGCCTGGAAGCCACTTGTCAAGGTCTGGCTTAGAGTATTCAATACGGTTCAAGATATAATCAATGCCTTCAATTTCGTCAACCAGATCAAAAACACGGTCCCAAACGCCATCATATTCAGCAACTGGGAATCTGTCTAAGAATACTGGAAGTTCGCCTGCTTCAAGAACTTCTGCTGCGCGGTCTGCTTCAAGAAGCGTCAAGCGTGCATTCCATCCGTCTTCGCCAAATGTCATCCATTTAGCAAGCAAGAAAGCTTCTTCTGGGTATAAAGTCTGTGAAGAAACGCATTGGTAGTCAAGAATCGTTGGTGGGAATAATCCAGCGGATCCGCTTGGATATGGCCAGAAACCAAGGTTGATTCCATCACCTGCAGCTTGGTTGATAACACCAAATTGCCATGAACCTTCGATGTCCATCGCTGCATAGCCTGTAGCGATCAAATATGCCTGAAGAACAGTATTGGCATCATAAACTTCTTGAGTAAATCTAGTTGTCGTACCATCAGTCAACTGGTGTAAAGCAACCTTTTGTTCCATTGCATAAACCCAATCTGCAGATGTGTAATGGAATTCTGTTCCATCCCATGTGTCATATTGAACGTTTGCATTGTTCATCATCGGCCATACCTGTTGGAAATCTGGAGAGCCATACCAAGTATCCATACCGATCACTAGGTTTTCGGTATTGACTAAGTCGAAATTCTTAATTGCTTTCGCAATATTGACAAATTCAGCGAATGTCCAATCCTTGACAGGATAGCCATCGTTATCAATTCTGTATTGTCCAGCAACTGTAGAAAGGTTTGCATCTTCAAAAATATCTAGGTTGATCATGATACCCTTCAAAAACTGGAAGGAAGGTACAGCATAGCGCTTGCCGTTATAAACAGCGGTAGCTGCGATGTTGTCATAAACAAATTCAGTATCTGGATCTGCATCCCAAAGTTCAGCGACATCAAGCGTCAAGCCTGCATTGATGACTGTTGGAACGTTATCTGTAGCAAATACGTCAGGAAGCAATCCTGCTTGAGCAGCTGTAACCAAGTTACCGGTAAATTCTGCTCCACTGCCAGCGATATCGCCACGCAATGTAACACGGATGTTTGGATATTTAGCCATGAACAGATCAATCATCCGTTGGTTGAATTCCTGGTTGCCCCAGTCCGCGTAAGTCAATTCGATGGTTTGTCCGACTGGAGTTGGAATTACAGTGTCAACTGGTTCTTCTCCACACGCTGCAAGTCCCATCACCAAGAACAGCCCAACGACAAATAGTAATAACTTTTTCATGTGTTCCTCCTATTAGTTAAAGTTTTGGTATAGAAGAATTTCAGAAATTGTGAATGTACCTGGAAGTGAAATTAATGTGCCATCCAATGTACCAAAATCAAGTTCAAACTTAACATTGGTTACGCTGTTGGTAACAACAAAGTTAACATAAACAACTTTTTCTACATCTGCAGTAGCATTGAAATCATACTTAGTGTCTGGTAACAAGGAAGCATAACCGGAATCTGGTAATACAAAGTTCAATCTAAAGTCTCTAGTCACTGAAGATGTTAATACAAGCTTCAATGTGTAGTTTCCAGGAACTAAGCCAGCGATCATCTGATAGAAATGAGGCGTGTATGGAGCTGAACCTAACGTGGTCACTTCAACAACTGCTACACCATCAACTAAAGTCATCGTACCAACACCTGCGCCTGCATTGTCATATGAGAAATCAACAACTGTAGTTGCATTGCCATTGGTAATTTGTTCTGGAGCGTCAACAATATTTTCTTTTAAAGATACATTGTCGATTGTCACAGTGGATGCAGCGAATGCTGGGGTTGCGCCCATTTCAAATGTCAAAGTAACAAGTGAACTTGTTGCTTCTGTAACTGTGAATGGGAAGCTATAAGTTACCATTTCAGTCGTGAGCATATGTGCATCGTTTCTTAAATATGAAGTCCAAACGTTTGGAATAAATAATGCGACGTTGATGTCTCTAGCTACTGAAGCCTTCGCATCAAAGGATAAAATATAAGATTTACCATTTTCAAGTGTTAAACCAGCTTGGTTGAATTGAATAGCCCAGCCAGCTTCACCTGGAAGATCAGTTGTTACAGTGAAAGCTCCGTCAACGATTGCTGATGTAACTGTAGGTGCAGCACCCCAGTTTTGGGACCACAATGTCCAACCAGTATTGTCGAAATCGCTATTGGTAATCGTTTCATCAAGAATAGCTTCAACGATTGAGAAGTCATAGAATACAACTTCGCCATCAGCAAAACCAGCTTGTGTGCCAAGTTCAACCGTCAAGTTAACAAGGTGAGTTGGCAATACGGATGTGAATACGAATTCATAAGTTGCCATTTCAGTAGTTAATGCGATTGCACTTTCTCTTGCATATTCAATCCAAGGAGAACCATAACCAAGTGCGACGTTGACACTTCTAGCAACTTCAGCAGATGCAGTCATGGAAACCTTGTAAGTCGTACCTTCAACCAACGTAATCATTTGGTTTTGGAATAATTGGATTGCCCATGAAGCGTCACCGCCACCAGTAATATCCAATGTGTAAGTACCAGCTACGATGTCCAATGTTGGAACGATCACTGGAGCTGTACCCCAATCTTGTTGCCAAATTCCCCATTCAGGAGTAGTCGTATCAAATTCAGCAGTGAATGATGGGTTAACAAATTGGTTAACATTATTGAATAACATTCCAACAACTTCTAATGTCAATACAGCAGTAGCTTCATTTCCTAGAGCATCTTCAACAGTGTAAGTGACAGTGTAAACTGCAGCAAATGAAGTGTCTAAAGTTGTAACAACTAGATCATCTTCATCAGTGATCACAACAATGATTTCGTCAGTTAAGTCGCCATCAGTCGCATCAAATGCAGTAACGCCAGCCATTGGATCAAATGTACCGTCAACAAGAATTGTAGCTGTTGCAGATACGCCTGTTAATACTGGAGCTAATGTGTCAACATCTGGAGTTGATTCTTCAATCATCATGTTGTCAAAATACATAGTAGCATCAATATCTTCGCCTCCGATTGTGCCAAGTTCAAATAAGATACCACCACGTGGGTTGTCTAAAGCCATGGTGAACTTATAAGAATAATTTGCCCATACGGTACCAATTTCTTGGTGAATCGTAATGCCTGGCTTGAAGTCTGTGAACCAAGGTGATGAGCTTAATAATTCACCAACTTGTAGGTTAATGGTCTTAACCACGCTTGATTTTGCATCAAATGAAACTTCGTAAGTCTTGCCTTGTTCAAATGGTACGTTTTGTTGACCAAATCTTGGTGTGTAAACGTTAGCACCTGATACAACTTCTGCCTTAAGTGCGCCTTCTTCAGTTGTTAAAACTAAAGATGAACCATCGGCATTGTAGAAACCGTTAGCAGCATCATCCCAACCAGCAGTACCTAATGCAAAGTCTGGGTTGATCAACATTTCGCCTTCAACAGCTTCCGGTGGGTTTACAGTGATGTAACGGTTACGTTGAGCTAGAAGTTCTCCCACTCTGACTTCGTAACGTACAAGCACAGTTCCCGTTTGGGTTGTGTCAAGGTCGCCAGTAGCTGAAATGGTTGCTGTAGATACGATGGTGATATCATCTGTATAATCTACAAGGTCATTTCCGATTGCAGTGACACCAGTGTAGACGTTGAATGGGACTTCAAAATCTAGAGTGATGTCTGTAGCACCATTGATGGTGATACTTGTCAGTACGACTTCTGTAGGAACAACGACTTCTTCTTCACATGATGCCAAGAAGAATCCGAATAACAGAACGAGTACTAAGCCTAAAATTCTCTTTTTCATTTATTTTCCTCCTAAATATAGACATTTATTTTAAAGACATGACCATCGCGGATGTCTTTTGTCCACTTCCCATAAACTTTGCTGCCGATGATTTCACACGTTTCTGTTTCTGTGTGAAGAACCATCCTTGAAATTCTTGAATCTGAACGGTATGTGTCGATACCGCTTTCCAAATGATAGACAATCGTGGTTTTGTTGAATAATTGGACACTCACGATGCCATCCTTAAAGTAAGATTTTGGAAGTTTCGGCGATAATTCAAAGACGAGCTGTCCGTCTTCCAATGTAAAGATATGATTCCCTAAAAACATATAACGCCACATGGAAAGCATTTCTGCTGTCGAACCTGATAATCTGGAAACAAATCCTTGTCCATGTTTTTTAGGATCTGGATTTGAGGATGTCGCCAGGAAGGATGAGTTTTCAATAGGCGATCTTCCGTAAACCTTGGGATCCATGAAGCAGGTAAAGTTGGTTTCGACCTCTTGATAAAACTCATCATAGAGTCCGCTCTTTAAGAGTCCCAATAAATACTTATAAGTCATATGCAGGAAGTTGGATTCTCTTTCGAGCCATCCTGCGGTGAATGCCCTGATCCGTCCGATTTCATTGGAGAATGACTCTAAGGATTCGGAGGTTTGATAGAACTTCATTTTTTTGTCGTAGAGTCCGCTCTTTTTAGCGAGCGTGTAGATTTCCTTCGCTTCTTCCTTGGAGGATAAGCCCTTTAAGTAACGGGCTGGAGCTTCTAAGAAGTTTGGAAGCGGAGCAACCTTGAACTTGTTGACTTTGACTAATGGTAAACCGTAATCTCCGATGATTTCATTTCCTTTTGAATCGAGAATCTTTTCAAAGGATTCCGCTTCAAAGGTCAGGTAAGTCGGATAGACCGGATTAATTGCTTTCGCTTTTTTGAGCGCTTCTGATAATGTATCTTCAATCAGGTTGATGATGGATAGATAATGTCCTGCAGGGTGTGTTGTTGTTGATTGTTCTGTTCTTAAGGACGCACGATAATTTTCAAGATGCGTCATTCTGGAATCCCATAAGTGATAAGCATCTCCAGGTTGGATATTTTTTAAGTCGTTTGCGAGCTTATCCGTGGATTTCAGGATGCTTACAACCTGATTCGGATGTCTTTCCGTGATGTCTTTTAAGAATTTGACTAATTTTTGAAGCTCGATAGTTTCTGAGATGCCTGATCCGAATAGTCCGGGTACGCCGTTCATCGCGTCGTTCCATCCCGGTTTATTTCCTTCATAGGATAGTCCGATGCCATATGGGTCTAGGTGACCGTACTTATTCAAGATGAGGGTGAGCAATTTACCATATAAATTAATCTTGATTTGTCCTTGTTGATTCGATAACCAAGAATCCTTCTCTTGATGGAAATGCTTGACTGCTCCATATTGACGCACCACTCCATCTTTCCTCAGAACATATTTCTCACTTCTTGGAAGCACCATCACTGGTGAAACAAAGAATGGATACATCTTCTTAAAGAGGAGTGATTCCTCATAATCAGGAAAAATCGATAAGTAAGAATCTAGTAAATCATAGAGGTAAGTGAAATGATCTTCCCAGTACCCTTCACCGAAAGCCGCTTTAATCAAAACCTTGCTTTCAGATAAAACTTTCGATAAGGTTTGTTCAACTTCCAAATCGTGATGATATAACTTGGTAGCTACCATTCCCGGCGTAAACTCTTTAGATAATATTTCTTTTAAGACGGAGGGTTGTTTTGCTAACTCACCATGATACGTGAATTTAACACCTTCAATCGATAACGGATTGTATCCGTCTGCCTGAATCAAGGAAACGAATTGATAAATATTGAAATCGCCCAGTTCAGGATAAAAGAATAAATCATTTCTTCTATTTTGCAGAACATCTCTGAAGTTACCGTTGCCTTGNNTGCTTTCTCGAATATAAATGATATCCGATGGTGCCATCCAATGTTTTAAGAATCATCGGTACGCCGCCTCTTAAAAGATTATCCAGATAGCATTGCTTGAAGTATGCGTCCAAGATGGGTTTCGATGTTTTGGTTTCAATCGCTTGAACCAAATCATCGTGAATCTTTTTGTTTTCCAATTCCTTTTGAATCAGATAGGATCCATCCATCTCATGAACCAGTTCACCAATCTTATCTTTATTGGATGCGTATCCGATTAAGGAAGTAAATGTTTGTTTCGTCAAATTCTTGAATTCGAATCCGCTCATCGCGCAAGGAACCTGATTGACATGCACTTGCTTGATTTTTGCTAATTCCTTGATCGAATGCTTTTCGAATAGGTAAGGTGTTTCTAATGAGGTATCCTCATCGAAGATCAGTTTATAGTCACTGATATATAATGGTTTTTCCGTTGATTTCGTCAAGTAGAAATTACCGTCAGCAACCTCGCTCACTTCCGCTGAATCGCCTGTTGATGCTCTGAGCTTGTAGAAAATGTAATGATCTTCATGTATGCTTTGCATCCAGCTTTGAAGCAGATTCGATACTGCCTTATATCCACCGTAATCGATTCCTGAAGGAAGGATCTGTGCGAGACCGTCGATCACTTCACAATCTAAAGCCATAGAGTTCAAATTCGTAATTTCAACTTTTCTAACTAAAGCAGCAACCTCTTCATTCGGGAGGGTGAGATAGGTGACTTTGACTTTGATTCCGATTTCTAAATTGGTTTCTTCAATCGATACTTGATCACTTTGAATGCTTAATTCTTGATTGGCATTCTTTTCTTTAAAAAACTCATANNTACGCTAAGTTAGCGGGATAAAACTCCATAATCGCTCCATTTTTATCTCTGATCCCAAAGGATGCGATTAATTGTCCTCTATTGACGTAAAAAGCCCATAACGGTATGCCCATTTTACCGGCAATCCCGCTTAAGAAGCTTGAGAATGGCTTTTGTTTTTGGTAATCCTTGATGACGTAGCTTGTCATCGTTTGTTCTGTCATGTTTCCTCCAAGGAAATCGGTTTCTTTTTTTGAATAAAACAACAGATGTTGTTGAAACCTCTTTTATTTTGATGTTTTCGGAATTTTTAATTTCATTTTTGACGTGGAGGGTATAAAGATGCCTTCCTCATCGTCTTTGATGTGATTTCTTCGTTGCATTTTCAGGTAGTCTGCCCTACCTATGTTTTAAACATATGCCTTAAGGAAATCAGTTTCCTAATTGCTTACAAATATCATATCATAATGTGTAACCGTTTTCAAGATATTTACTGATAAATTATTGTTTTGTTGACTCTCTGGTAATCAATTCAACAGGAAGCATGATGACTTCTTCTGTTTTGTATTCAGGATCCTCAATTAATCTGAGTAAAAGCTTGGCCGCAGTCTCTCCAAGGAGCTTTCTGTCCTGTCTGATGGTTGTCAGAGACGGCGTGAAATGTTTTGCGAAGTTGATGTCATCGAATCCGATGATTTGAATGTCATTTGGAATAGAGATATTCAGATCCCTTAAGCCCTTGATGACCCCTAAAGCAATGTCATCTGATGCGACCAAGATGACTTCTGGTCGTTCAGTCACCTGATTCATCAAGGATTGAACTGCCTTATAGCCAGAAGTAAATCCAAAGCTTTCAGCGAAGACCACGTAGTTTTCATGTGTGATTAAGGAGAAATGAGACATGTACTTGTGATAGGCGATCAAACGCTCATTGAAAGCTTTGGAAGACAAAGGCCCGGAGATCATTGCGACTTTACTCTTTTTTAAAGTGTTTTTGATATATTCAAGGGAAATTCTAATTCCCTGGTCATTATCTGATACGACGGTATGGAGACCTGGTAGAAACATGTCGTTCGAGACGCATGGAATACCGCTTTTAACGATTTCTTCCAATCCGATGTCGTTGTAGTTGCCTACAACGATATAGACCCCGTCAACACGCTTGTTGGCACACCATTCCGAATAGGAGAGCTCATGCTTGCCTAGTTTCTTCACGATGAAGGAGAGTTCATACCCTTCCTTTTCAACATAGGTTTTAAAGTGTTGCAGGATGCTGGAGAAAAATGAGTGCTCAAGCCCGATGTCTGATTCTTCGGTGAAGACGATGCCCACGGTGTAGGTTCTCTTGGATTTCAGCATGCGTGCAGATGAAGCGGGAACGTAACCGACTTCCTTGATGTGCGCGAGCACTCTTTTTCTCGTTTGCTCACTCACATTGCCCGTCTGATTGATGACCTTGGAAATCGTACCTGGTGCTAAACTCATTTCTTCTGCAATTGTGTAAATCGTTCTTTTCTTGTTCAATTTATTCACTTCTTTCGTAGACGTTGACGTATTTGAATTGGAGGGTTACGGGAAAGATAGAATCATCGATTGCTCCGCCCCAATTGCCGCCGATGGCTAAATTCAAGATTAAATACATAGGCTGGTTGAAAGGCCATTCTTCAACATCAGCGTTTTTCTTCTTTGTGAATGTTGCTACTTTTTTTCGATCAAGCTCGAATGAAATCTGTTTTTCATCCCAATTGATCGCGTATTCATGGAAACCTTCAAAGATATCTTCTTTATAAACAACCATGGTGGGTTGATTATGTCTGTGGAAGTTGAATGATTTGGAATGAAGGGAGAAATGGATATTTTTAGGATTTCTTCCNNTTCACCCAAGAACCAGATTGCAGGCCATGTGCCAGCTCCCTCAGGGATTTTTGCCATGACTTCGATTCTTCCATATTGAATAGACTTCTTTTGGAAAGTGGTGAGCTTGGCGGATGTATAGTCACGGTGTTCATACTTCTCTTTATAAGCGACAATATTCAAAATTCCGTCTTTGATATAAGCATTCTTTAAATCTTTCGTGTAAAATTGATTTTCATTATTACCGAATCCATGACCAGCATGCTCGATATTCCAGATGGATTCATCTGGAGCTCCATCCTTTAAAAAGCGATCAGACCACAATAGTTTATACTTCATTTTAAAGATGCCTCAAATGCTTGTTTCAACAATGCTTTTTCTCTTTCCTTAAAGTAGATACGCGGNNCCCATTGGAATCTTATAAACCTTGTTTGGTTCTAAAGCCAATGTTTTAAATCCGACAATTTGATTGTTCACCACTTCTGCAAAGAATAGCTTGAAGCTTCCTTTTAACAAAACGAACACTTCGTCGGTTAATGCATGACATTCTACATAATTGATATTTTGTACTTCGAGTTCTTCAATATAATTTAAGACTGCAACACGCCAGTTTTGATGGTGGAAGAGTTTGGAATAGCCTATTCCATTAAATTCATAAGTGTCATAATAGTTCATCTAGGTATACCTCTATATCTCCATCTATGGTTGTAAGATTGTTTTGTAGTTCTTGATTCTTAGAGATGATTTTGGAAATCCGGTAAGATCCATAAGGCAAATGCTTAGGATTGTGATACGTGATGGTCGAAAGCTTCCCAAACAGATAAGTCGTTATGGATGCTTTGCCTTGAATGAAATCATCTAAAGCCAGTTTAGGATCCAGATGAAGTGTTCCAATATGGAACTTGATGCCAAATATTTCAGTTCTTAGTAATTTCAATGCCCAGCTTGCAGATCCGGTTAAGTAGGCATACTTGCCGACTCCGCGGTCTGTAAAGTATTCCGGTATGCCATGCAGCATCTTGGAATCCTTTCTTTGCGCCTGGTGGATCAATGTGAATGCCGCTTCTCTGCCGTAATCGACTAGGTTATATTGATATAATCCATACGCGTACATGATGACCATGTGGGAGAAGATCGCTCCATTTTCCTTATGATTATAAGCGAATCCGTAAGCTCTTCCCATGTTGGTGAGCACTTGATGGTAATTGCTATTTAAGTGATATCCGCCAAGATGCTTGGAAAATAATCTTTCTCTGGTGGAATCCGCCAAAAGCGATGCTTGTTCCTTGCTTGCAGTTTCAGATAACAATGCCATGGTCTGACCAGTCAGATTCATCGTATGATGATCATCAGCATCAATACCATCATTATTGAAATAGCTTTGGAAATGGTTGATCTTGAATGCTTGTTCCTGAAGGTGTTGAATGCGTAAGGCAGCTAAATGTTCTAGCTTCGCAATCAGTTCTGACTTCTTTAATTTGATTGTTTTACCTTTAAATTCAGAAACCTTGTCAAAGAAGTGTGAAATGGTAACCTTATCTTCAAGCAACATCTTCAACTCTTCAAATACTAAAACCTCTTCTGAAGGCAATTCTTTGATTAACGAAGCTAAGATTCTTAGGTTATTGGCAAACATATGCGTGAACGCAATCGTTTCACCCTTATGATGCGCCATATCCAAACCATCATTCCAATCCGCATCTTCCAATCTTACAAACCCATGATCACCGATGTTGTGATGNNTCTTGTCTTTTTCGTGTAATGCGTAAATTGATCCATGAAATAGAACTGCTTCTTTTCTAATAAGCTCAAATCTCCTGTTTCATCGATATACATTTTAACTGTCAGTAACGGCCATGCTCCATGATCCGACCAAACACGCGTGATCATATTCCGGTCTGCTTTAAATTCACCAGGCTTATCTCCGATGATGGTCGCGTTCGATCCATCGATTCTGACACCCTGGAAATTATTGATCAATAAATCATAAACAGAAGAATCATTCATCATGATGAGGGCGAGCAAATCCTGCCATAAATCTCTCCAACCTCTTCCTCCATGACCGTAATCATGATGGGGAAGGTATGAATTGCCAAAATATCTTCTGAGCATCGGTTGTAAAACAACCCAGGAAAGCTCATTGGTCGTTTCTTGATCATTGATTGTAAATTGAAGTCCTTTGACATAATTCTTAAAGAAATTATTTGTCTTCTCTAATCCCGATTGAAATGCTTCTGGATTCAAGTAAGCTAAAGATTCATTTCTTGAT
>DOYO01000060.1:0-740 GCA_003518475.1 Acholeplasmataceae bacterium | reverse complement strand
GATAAAATCATCCAAAACAGGAATATATCCTTCAAGAGATAACTCTTTAGAATCTGCATAGACACTATATACATGATGATTTTCCTGATGACCTCTCTCATCAAATGACAAAGTCGGTTTCACAATCACACCATGGTCAACTGTTTCAATTTGATTCAATAAAGAGGTCACATGCCTGTGATCTCTTAAATTGTCCGCGCTTCTTCCATAAAGCGGAACCGCAGTCGTGACTTGAAGATCTAATTTAGAATCTGAAATATTGGTGAATTTGATTTGGTGCACTTCTATGTTTGTATCCTGTGGGATATAAGATGTCGTATCGATTGTGAATAGTGAATTGGAACGAATCACGCGTTGGTAAAGAAGATCTGTTTCATAGATCAGTTCATCCTCTTGCTGAAGCGCAGTCTGGCCATTTAAAAAGTAAAGATTTGAATTGACATTGAAAATTACATTTCTTGAAAAAATGTTACTAAATAAATCTATTTCAGTCGTGGGTTCTAATACGTAATGATGCTGGTCAAGCTTCAAATCTCCGCCAAAAAAGGGAGTTATCGATGCTTTTAACCCCTTCAAGTTGAACAATGGCAGATAAAATCCCTCATTTGTTGTTAGTTTGATAATCTTCTTAGTTGTCACATGTCACCTCATGGAAATCGGTTTCCTATTTTCATTATACCTAAACTTTTTATTTTGTAAAGCGTTTTCCTAAAAAAAGTGAAACCGATTTCTTAAATGAT
>DOYO01000064.1 GCA_003518475.1 Acholeplasmataceae bacterium | reverse complement strand
ATATATTTTCTAGAAAAATAAAATAGGCTTGGTTCCGATATCCATCGAAATCAAGCCTTTTCATTTCTTTTTGTAATTATTTTATGATTAAACTCTTACCAGTCATTTCCTTAGGCTTTTTAACTCCTAAAAGATCTAAAAGCGTTGGTGCGATATCGCATAATGAACCTGTGCCCACCTTGATATCCTTCTTAGTAATCACGACTGGGACAAGATTTGTCGTATGTGCGGTATGCAGATTTCCAAATTCATCTCTCATCTTTTCAGCATTGCCGTGATCCGCCAAAACAATCGCTGTTCCACCGATGGAAAGAATAGCTTCAACAACTTCCTTCGTGCATTGGTCAACAGTTTCAACTGCCTTGGTTGTCGCTTCAATCGAACCGGTATGTCCGACCATGTCAGGATTTGCGAAGTTTAAAATCATCGTATCATATTCACCTGATAAAATAGCTTTAACAGCCTTATCTTTCACTTCATAAGCACTCATCTCAGGCTTTAAATCATAGGTTGCTACCTTTGGGGATTCTGCAAGAATTCTCGTGCATCCTGCCAAGTCTTTTTCACTGCCACCATCGAAGAAGAAGGTGACATGCGCATATTTTTCTGTTTCTGCGATTCTTAATTGCTTCAATCCGGCATTCGCGATCACTTCACCATATAAATTATCCAATGTTTGAAGTTCATATGCCAAGGGTCCCTTGACAGTTTCGTTATAATGCATCATGGAAACGAAGAAGATATGCTTTGGTGCGTTTTTTGGATCGAAAGAAGCTTTGCCTTCGGTATGATAATTGTTCGCTTTTTCAGGATTTGAAAAGGCGGTCGCGATTCTGATCGCTCTGTCTGGTCTGAAATTAGCGAAAATAATCGCGTCATGATCCTTGATCAAGCCTTTTTCATCGACAACAAATGGAGCGATGAATTCATCTGTGATACCAGCATCATAGGATGCTTGAATGCCTGCCAAAGCGTTAGGATATTTTTTTCCTGTACCTAAAACCATATTATCAAATGCTAGTTGGATGCGGTCCCAGTTGTTATCTCGATCCATTGCGTAATATCTGCCGGAAACGGTAGCTACACGCAAACCGTGCTTGATTAAGTCATTTAAGAACCCATAACCTGAATTTTGCTGAGTATCTCTACCATCCATAAAGGCATGAAGATATGGTGTGACTTCCTTGGATACCGCTAAATCATATAATGCTTGGATGTGCGTTGGGTATGCATGAACACCGCCATCGGAAACTAAACCGAAAATATGAAGATTGCTTTTATGTTTCTTNNACTTCACTGTTGCCCATTTGGCCGTCTGGAAGTCCGACAGCTTCTCCGCTTGCTACCAATGTATTGTTTGGATACTCTTTAAAGAGTTTGTCCAAGAAAGGCTTTTTCGCTAATGATACTGAATTTGATGGACTTGCTGGTGCTAAACCGTAACCGTCCATAATGATTAAACCTGCAAATTTTTTATTCATACTAAGACTCCTTTAACCGTTTTTGTCAAATCTATTATACTTTATAAATGAAACTCTGCGGTAATATCGCGCAAAAAAAACGTTTTCAACTCTCCTATATTGTAATATGTAAAAATTATGTTAAAATAATGCTGTATTAAAAAAAATAAATACTTCGGGGCAACGTGAAATTCGTGACCGGCGGTATAGTCCGCGAGCCTTAGGGCAGACCTTGTGTGATTCAAGGACCGACAGTAAAGTCTGGATGGAAGAAGATGTGTCTTTTGACGTTCTTTTATCGCCGGAGTGATTTGGCGATTTTTTGTTCCTTAAGGAGGTTAAACAACATGTCAAATTACTTACGCTTAAAGAAAATGCTTTATGTAGTATCGCTCGCTGCGGTTTCAATCGTGCTCGCACTGATTGAAATACCATGGCCTTTCGCTGTCTGGCTGAAACTGGATTTCAGTGAAGTCGCGATTTTGGTGGGGCTTCTCGTTCTTGGAACGAAGGAAACACTGCTTGTCGTCTTGATCCGTACCATCGCAAGACGTATTTTCAGAGGATTCGATCCAGGTGATCTTGTTGGAGAAATGTTAGCGATGTTCGCTTCATTTTCAATCATCTTGGCTTATAATCTTTCACGCAAGGTATTAAGGATTAAGGATAAACCTTTATTATATGAGGTTTCAGTCAATGGAAATAAGATTCAGAAGCGTGAATTTTTCATCACTTCATTGATGATTACCGGATTTCTTTCTGTAATTCTATGGTTCATCAACTTTGTGTTTGCAACTCCGTTTTATTTCACCTATTATACAGGTGATATTCACTTCAGTATTTTTACATTTATTCCCAATTCGGACTACACCTACGGAACATTCCTATGGTTCACACTTTCAGTCTATTTCCCATTCAATATTGTCAAGGGTATTTTGGTTTCCTGGATTTTCCTTCTGATCAAGCCAAGAATGAAATATTTGGAATTATAAGGAAATATGCTATACTGTTTTTGAGGAAGATATCATGAAAATTATTGATCAGTTCAAAGAACCCATTCGTGAAAATGATATAATGCCCGTCATCCGACAGGGCATTTTTATGTCTATTGTCGGAGGATTATTGATTGGCAGCATTCAAATGTTATTTGTTTATATGTTTCAGTTTTCCTTACTATGGCTGATGCTGTTCGTCTTCGCATATCAATTGGCGAAGCGAATTCGCTACGCATATACAGAGTATCATATCTTGTTTTCAGTTTTAAGCGTGTTTTTCTTTATATTTGGATACTATCTTTACAATACGACGCTCTACTTCGGATTATTTTCACTTTCGATGCAGTTAGAGCTCAATCAGATTCTTTATATCCTGAACCCTTTCATCGCTTTTCAATTTTTAAATCCGTTTTCAGGGTATTTTTTTGATGTCAACAATCTCTTGGATGTGGTCTTCTTCCTGATTGGTGTGTTTTATGCATACCGATACAGCAAGTAAACGTTTTTATTGTACTTTTTATATAAAAGGACAAACAATTTGGTATAATGATTAGTAGTAGATACAAGGCAAAAACTAAATAAAGGAGTGATAATATGCCATTTATTAGCGATATTTATGCACGCGAGGTCCTAGATTCACGCGGAAACCCAACGATTGAAGTTGAAGTTTACACAGAATCAGGTGCTTTTGGACGCGCAATGGTGCCATCAGGAGCATCAACAGGAGAACACGAAGCAGTAGAACTTAGAGACGGTGACAAAAAGCGTTATTTAGGCAAAGGGGTTTTGAATGCAGTTCATAATGTGAACGAAGTCATTGCTCCAGAGCTCGTTGGATTTGACGTTACGAACCAAGTCGGTGTTGATCGCTTGATGATCGATCTAGACGGTACGAAGAACAAGTCAAAATTAGGTGCGAATGCAATTTTAGGGGTTTCCATGGCAGTTGCGAGAGCAGCAGCGGATTTCCTCGGCGTTGAATTGTACCAGTATCTTGGAGGCTTCAATACGAAGCAGCTACCAGTTCCAATGATGAACATCATCAATGGCGGACAGCATGCGGACAATAACGTAGACTTCCAGGAATTCATGATTTTACCAGTCGGCGCATCCTCATTCAAGGAAGCAATCAGAATGGGCGTAGAAGTGTTCCATAACCTTAAGGCAGTTCTTAAGAGCAAAGGTTATAACACATCTGTAGGCGATGAAGGCGGATTCGCTCCAAACCTAGGCTCCAACGAAGAAGCGCTCCAAGTCATTGTTGAAGCGATTAAAAAAGCAGGTTATGTTCCAGGCAAAGATATTTTCTTAGGCATGGACGTTGCAGCTTCAGGATTGTACAATGCTGAAACGAAGAAGTATGTTCTTGCGGGAGAAGGCGGAAAAGCATTTACCAGCAAGGAATTGACACATTTCTATGAAGGATTGATTGCGAAATATCCAATCATCTCCATTGAAGACGGACTTGATGAAAATGACTGGGAAGGCTGGGCTTATCATACTCAGGTTCTCGGCAAGAAGATTCAAATCGTCGGTGATGACTTATTCGTTACCAACACAGAAAAATTATCCAAGGGCATCGAACTAGGCATCGCAAACTCAATTTTGATCAAGGTGAACCAAATTGGTACACTGACTGAAACATTTGATGCGATTGAAATGGCGAAACGCGCTGGATATACTGCGGTTGTATCTCATCGTTCAGGTGAAACTGAAGATACGACGATTGCAGACATCGTGGTTGCTACCAACGCAGGTCAGATTAAGACCGGCAGTGCTTCAAGAACAGATAGAATTGCGAAGTACAATCAATTGTTAAGAATCGAAGATCAACTTGGAGATTCCGCGCAATACCTAGGATTGAAGAGCTTCTACAATCTAAAGAAATAAAAATAAATCAACATCAAGTCCCATCAAACAGAGTACTTCTGTAATTGATGGGATTTTTTTTATTTTTGTTTCAAAAACAGGTTTGTAATGCGTTATTTCCAAATTTCATTACAACGTGAAAAAAGCGAAAAACTTCATGAATCAAACAGTTTGAAAATGAAAGTGTTTTCATA
>DOYO01000111.1 GCA_003518475.1 Acholeplasmataceae bacterium | reverse complement strand
TAATATATAAAAGGTGCTTTCTCAGATGAGATTGCACCTTTTTTCATGTTACTTTTGTTTTATTTTTTCAACAAGTTCCGGATCGAATACTTCTTTTCTAATCATTTCGATTTCTTCCAGATATGGAGGTTTATCCTCAATGTATGGAGTCTCTAGAATTTTTGGAACATTCATGAAATCAGGATGGTAAACAATCTTCATCAAGCTTTCAAATCCGATGAATCCAAATCCGAAATTTTCATGTCTGTCTTTAGCTGCTCCAATCAAATTTTTCGAATCATTGATATGAAACACAGAAATGTATTTTTTACCGACAACTTCATCAAAATGCTTGATCACTGATTCAAAATTATCTTTGGTCGCGTATCCGGCATCATGGGTGTGGCAGGTATCGAAGCATACGCTCACACGTGCGTCTTCATCCACCAAATCGATGATTTCTTTTAATTCTTCAAATGTTTTACCGATTTCATTGCCTTTTCCAGCCATCGTTTCCAAAGCGATTTTCACATCAAGATTCTTGGTGTTGGAAATGACTTTCTTAACACCTTCAGCAATCCATTTGATGGCTTCTTCACGGTCTTTACCGACTGCGCTACCTGGATGGAGAACGATTTGTTTCGCATGNNATCTGAGCTGTTCTTTTCACTTCTTCAGTCAAGAAGGTGATTGCGAATGCTCTTCTTTCTGGATCTGGGTTTGCAAGATTAATGATGTAGGGAGCATGAACGATGACATTGTCAAATGACAACCCATTTTCTTCCATGCACTGTACCGCTTCTTCAATCTTCAATTCAGAGATTTTCTTTCTGATTGTATTTTGAGGTGCCCCGGTATAAATCATGAACGCGTTCGCTTTATAGCTTAACGCTTCCTTGACAGAACCTAAATACATTTCATCTCCAGACATGGAGACATGACTACCGACCTTTAGCATATGCCTGTTTTCTCCTAATATCTTGCTTCGCTTTCTTGACAAGCTCGGCATTCTTTCTTTTATAATTGGGAGTTACTTTTTTTGGACGCTTGATCTTGCTGATTGCTGCTTTTTCTTCATCTGAAACAACATTTTGTTTAACTCTAGTTTTCACAATTCCATCCCTAGTGAAGGTATAATCCTTAAAGGGGATACCTTGCTTTTTGAGTCTATCGATCTTTCTATGGTCATCAACCGTCATGAACGTGATGACGACTCCAGTATCATTCATTCTTCCTGTTCTTCCGCTTCGATGCATGAAGAACTCTAAATGATGGGGAAGATCATAATGGATGACGTGAGATATCTTGAAATCGAGTCCGCGCGCAGCTAAGTCAGATGTAACGACAAACTGATACTTGAGCGCATTGATTTCTTCAATGATCTTGCTTCTTTTTTTAACACCGATGGTCGCATTGATGCTGACGACGGAGTATCCTTTTTCTTGAAGGCTTTGAAAGACTGGTTCTTGATTTTCTTTCTTGCTCACGAAGATAAAACAAAGATAAGGATTGATATTTTCCAAGACTTGCATAAGAGCGTCAAGTCTGTTTTGATATTTAATGTTTAAAAGCTGATACTCAATTTTCAAGTTATGGGATTTGAAGGTATCAATCAGTTCATAGCTTCCAAAATATTTCTTGATGAATGGCTCCATGCTTTGCGTGATGGATGCTGAAAACAACAAAAATTTCGCTTTTGTCATCGATGGCAGGATTGTATCCAAAATGGAGAGGAATTCTTCATCAAACATCATATCCGCTTCATCCAAGACAAAGTATTTCGCGGTTTGAATCTTTAAGATATTTTGATCAACAACATAGTCATAGAGTCTTTGTGGTGTTGTTACAACCACTTGAGGCTGATATTTTTCCAGCCATTCTTGTTCTCTTTGTCTGTTTGATCCGCCGTAATATGCTCTAACAACGACATCTTTTTCAACTTCCTTAAGCATTTTTTCAACTTGAATGACAAGCTCATTGGTTGGAACACAGATGACAGCTTGCACTTCACCTTTTGAAAAATCCATATTCGATAGAATAGGGAGTAAATACGCATGGGTCTTTCCCGTGCCAGTCGGAGCGAGTCCGACAATATGCTTACGACCGGATATAGCCTTAAAAACGCCATCTTGAATTGGAGTTGTTTGGGTAAATCCGAGTTGTTTAAGCTTCGTTTCTATATACATTTTTTATCACCGTTGATATTATATCATTAAATGACTTTAAAGTGAAATAAAGGGTAATAATAAGAAAATCAAGTATAATAAAAATGGTGATGATATGAAAGTGATTGATTTAACCCCAAGAGGGTACTGTCATGGCGTATTAAATGCATTGGCAATTGTCAAAAAAGTAATCAAAACTGAGAGCTATCCAAGACCNNATCTATATTTTAGGTCAGATTGTTCATAATGAGAAGATTACCAAGGCATTTAGAGAATATGGCGTGATCAGTCTTGATCAAAAAGGGAAAACAAGATTGGAACTTCTAGAAGAAATTGAATCTGGCACCGTCATTTTTACTGCGCATGGCATCAGCAATCAAGCAATTCTTCGTGCGAAGGAAAAAGGATTGACCTTTTTGAATGCGACATGCAGNNATGAAGGTGCATAAAGCTGTTATTTCAAAGCTTGCTGAAGGCTATGAAGTCATTTATATCGGTCACAGGAATCATCCTGAGCCTGAAGCGATTTTAGCGCTTGATCCAAAGATTCATTTTGTCGAGCATGAAAAGGACGCTCTCCTTCTACCGAATGACTTGGCGGATAAAAAAGTATTCGTGACCAACCAAACGACCTTATCCTT
>DOYO01000057.1:759-4469 GCA_003518475.1 Acholeplasmataceae bacterium | reverse complement strand
CAATCTTTTCATCATTTGTTAAGTCGAATCCTGTGATATCAAAATCATAGGTCCTGCTCCATATCAAACTACCATCATTAGAGATTGCTGTGACAGTATTTTCGATTAAAACATAATAGTTCCCATCGATACAATAAATGCTTTGAAGGTACTCATCAGTACCATTCAAACTTGAATCATCAAGTGTGATATGCCACTCTTCAGTATAAGAGGAATTATATCGAATGATGACCGTGCCTTCACGTATTTCTGTGATTTGAACAGCAAATCCTCCATCATCTGAATGGAGAACTTCAAACTTCACATGTCCTGTATTGATATACCCCATTCCTTTTAAATCGATATGTTGATAACTTAAAGGATTTCCATTTATATCCAAAAATAACAATGTAATATTAAAGATATGTGTTGTTTTATCTACTGACTTGCCGATTGCTACCACTGTTTCATCTGTTAAAAGATCAGCGCTATAAGGGATGAATCCAATTCCATCATATACAATGCCTGGATTTACAGAATCATAGCCTCCAGCTGTCCATTGCGTACTAAAATCGGAATCCAGAAATTGGAGAGATCCTCTAATGTATGAATCTGCATAATATTGGCAAAATTCTCCCCATTGATAACAATACAAACTTTTGTTTGTCGTAGATAACAAATATTTTCCACCTTCAACTTTTGTTAAATCGTAATAGTAATCAGAAAAATATTGATAATCAAATACAAGGCTGGAATCCACTGGTGTTGCTTCAAGTTCCTGGCTTGTGATGGATTGAAAATTGTACATAGGAAACAAATTGATTCCTATAGCTACAATAAAAAGACCGCCTAATATAATACTAAGAGTTAAGTAAAGTTTCCTTTTTCTGAAATTCATACGACCCACCCCTTTGAATATAAACAATTTCTTGCGTAAAACTGCTAAAACGAGTCAAGATTTAGTTATTTATAAGATTACAAGGCCATTTATCTTTATTGACATTATTATAGCACAAGAAAGATTTCTCATTGTGAAATTATGACTAGTTGCTACAAAACCCTGTTTTTTATATTGATGCTATCATATGCATCATCTAATTTATAACTACTCATGTTCGTTCACAGGGTGTTCACAATAGTCAACTGGTTTTTCTTTTTTTACTAACGCATGTATGAAGAAATAGCTGATTCCTGAGATTAGAATAATCAGAAGGACTCGGTTTGTCCAGACTCTAACATAAGTGATTTGATTAATTAAATTAAGATCGAGCGAAATAGGTAAAGTAGGATTCCATTCTACTTCTGCCAAATCCAAGCTCGTCATCATCTTACGATCAGGCATCAAAATGTTCAGCGTATCCTGATTGAAAACAACATCTATCTTATTGTTATAAGATTGAAACCAATCACTTGTCATATTATAAGGAAAATAAGCTACAAATGTGGTTTGTCCTATGTATTCTCCAATTGAATTGTATTTTAAAATAGCATAATGTATCTCTATATCTCTGATTGATTGTACCAACATGTAATAATTGCCTTCGATGTCTGTAACGGTGTGACGAGCATACGCATTTTCAGATGTGTAATAAATTGTTTGAAACTCGTTCTTCCAGTTAAAAGTTCCATCCTCCTTATTGAGAATGCCAACATGATAAATCAACGCATTAAGTTCATGATAGTTTGTTCCTAAGTAATAAACCATGATGATAAATGATTTTTTCGAAGAACCAGATAAAACAATTTCCCCATCATCAGTTAAATCAAAGCCAGTAATATCAAATTCATAATTTTTACTCCATTTGAATGACCCATCGCTATGAATGGCGGTGATGCTGTTTCCATATAAAGAATAATAGGTGAAATCTACATAGTAGATATTTACAAGGGGATCATTCGTATTAACAAAATTAGATTCACCAACAATTGTTTGCCATTCTTCTACGCCGTTAGCGTTGTAATGGATGATGACAGAACCACTGCGCGTACCACTGATTTGAACGGTAAATCCACCATTTTCAGTATGTAAAACTTCCAATTGGGCATGTCCTTTATTGATGATTCCCTTTCCCTTCAAATTGATGTGCTGATAACTTGTTGGATTCCCACTTTCATCAAAAAAAAACAAAGTCACATTGAAATTAGCTGTTATTGTATCAATTGATTCTCCAATCGAAACGATGGAACCATCAGTCAATTGGTCCGCTCCAAATGGAGTGAATTCAATATTATCAATTTCGATGCCTGGATGAGCAGAATTGGCGTCTCCTGTCTGCCATATTGTTTGAAAATCCGAATCCAGAAGTTGAATCGAACCTGCTCTATAGGTTGATAATTGGCATGTTTCTCCCCATGATGTACAACTTATTTGATTATTTGTCAAAGATAAAAGATATTTGTCATTATCCAACTTCGTCAAGTCATACTCATAATCTAAAGCCCATTGTTGCTTAAAGACTATTGTTGAATCTACTTCAATTGAGCGGCTCCAGTCAAATCCAGGAAAATAAAACGACTCATAACTCGGTAATAAATTAAGTAAAATAACAAAGATAAAAAAAAACCACGATAAAAATATCATGGTCAAAAATCGCTTGCTTCTTTCTAACACCATCTGCTCCACCCCCGGAATAAATCCCATTACAACACAATAATGTTTGTATAAATCAATGATTATAAAATCATGAAGTTATGCTCAAAGAAATAATCTAAAAGCGTCTTTCTTGTGACGATACCGATAAACTTATCGTTTTGATCGACAATTGGAACGAAATTTTCATTCGATGCCTTCGAAAGCAAAGTCGGCATTAAAGCATCTACCCCAATAGGCTCATAATCGCGATGTCTTTTTACATCAGCAACCACATATTTGTTTAAATTTTCTTGACTGAAACAATCATTATTCTTAAGTAAAAATTGTAAAATATCGCCTTCGGTTAAGGTTCCAATGTATTTTTGTTCCCTATTGATAACAGGAATCGAGGTGTAGCGATGCTTTGTCATCGTCGCCAGCGCATCATTTAAATTCTGATTATCGTATACCAAGGTGACATCATAAAATGATTTTAGAAAGGATGTAATGTTCATATTTTTTTCTCCTATCATTATTTCTATACATATATTATATAACAAAAACCTCATTGTTAAGGTAAATTACGAAAAAAATGATGGATAGTCAGGCAATTCGACATTCAATTCATTTTTCTCTATACTCGAGGATATCTCCTGGCTGGCAGTCCAATGCCATGCAAATCGCTTCAAGAGTTGAAAAGCGAATCGCTTTCGCCTTGCCATTTTTCAAAATGGAAAGATTTGCCATGGTGATGCCCACTTTCTCAGCTAATTCTGTAACGCTCATTTTTCTTTTTGCAAGCATGACGTCAATATTGATAATGATTGCCATATCGTTCACCTCAAATGGTTAAGTCGTTTTCAGATTTTATATCCATCGCGTGCTTCAGAAGTTTTTCTAGAACTGCAGCGAATACAGAAATCACAATGGAAGCCAATGTGATAATCAAACCTATAGCTGCCAATCCTGGTGCGTCATCGACTTCAGCGATATAAAATAAGAAAGGTAGGGCAACCATAAACTGGATACCTAAAAACATCGCACTATATTTAATCTTTTTAAGTGCTTTGACTGATTGATCTGAAAATGCAAGATTACGATCAATGAATCCTAAAATAAGAAACGTTTGATAGATGGAAAATAAATAAGGGGTAACTGC
>DOYO01000057.1:0-622 GCA_003518475.1 Acholeplasmataceae bacterium | reverse complement strand
GTCGGTTGATAATTTTTTCAGACTGCTTTATAATGAACCTATATGTTGAGGTGATCGTATGTATAAAAAAGGATTTTTAATCATCCTGTTAGTATTGACAGGATTTCTATTTGGCGGTTGCAAAGATCTTCATAATGATTACTATCAAGTGCATATCATTATCGTGGGAGAAATACTTTTCCATTATGTCAATCCCGATGAGGAGATAGAAACCATTAGTGTCAGATACATGGATAATGAGGATTCACAATTCATCTATCTCTATCAGGATGTCGATGGTATAGAATTCAGCTATGATCAATTCTTCACAGCAATCAACGCACATTTCATCACAACCGACCGAAGAACAGGAAAACACTATATTTTAGTAAATNNNNATATCGTATACCGACAGGTATCCAAGCTGTTTCATCAAAAGAAGCGCATTGTAGCTTCTGACTCCGCTTCTGCAATAAATGACATAGGTTAGATTTTTATCAGGAAAAATAGAGGTTATTTCCAACTCAATCCGATGAATCGGCAACAGAATAGAACCTTTGATATGTCGATCCTCATATTCTTCTTTTGTACGTACATCAAGAAGAATCATGGGTTTTCCGTTTTCAAGGTTTTTTTTGTATGT
>DOYO01000053.1 GCA_003518475.1 Acholeplasmataceae bacterium | reverse complement strand
GAAGTTGATTTAAAGATTCCTGCAGGCATCGAGCATGGAACCATCATGCGGATGAGAGAAAAGGGTGTGGCGAATGTCAGATCCAAGCGCAAGGGCGATCAACAGGTTGTCGTGAATATTCAAATTCCTAAAAATGTAGGCAATGCAGAACGGAAGCTCTATGAGCAGCTTGCCAAACTGGAATCGAATGAAAAGAATTCCAATTGGGACAAGTTCAAAAATATGTTTAAAAACTAAAAAATAGATCAAAAAAAGATGTCACGATGTGGCATCTTTTTGTTTGGCTTGATAATTATTTTATTTTTTTGGAGGAAGCGGGAAGAAAACGCTGGTTTTTTTCGCATATTCCTGGAATAATGCATTGTTCTTATATTTCTTTTCAAGCAGAGGAACACCGGAAACAAAGAGGAGAAGCAGTGTAATGAAGATCGGTCCGATGATGCCAAGCAGACTTAAGAAGGATAAACTTGCCATCGAGACGATCCACACAGCCCACCACATGACAGATTCTCCAAAGTAGTTGGGATGTCTCGTATATTTCCATAATCCTGTGGATAAAATCTTTCCTTTATTGGTTGGCACGGATTTGAATTTTTTGAGCTGCTGATCACCTACGGCTTCAAAGTAGAANNGAAATGATGAAGAGAAACGCACCTTGAAGCATGAACACATAGATGAATGCTTTAAGTACTAAATTCGTTTTCCATTTTTCCTTCATAGCGACATAACGGTAATCTTCAGCTTTGTTCCAATTGCGCAAACCAAGGAAGAAGAAGAGTCTAAATCCCCAAATGGTGACAAGCGCTGTAATGGTGAGAGGGATGAGCGAATAATCTCCCGCATAAATCAGTGAACTGAAAGCAACCACAACAAATCCCATACCCCATCCGATATCTGCAAGGCCGTTATTCTTTTTGACTTGAGCAAGAATGAAGAAAATGGTGAAATAAATGAATAGTACACCTAAATTAACTAAAAATATCATTTTTTGTCTCCTCTGATATACGCAACCGCTACAGTGCCGAGACCGGCATTCATTGCTACAATGGTGGATATATCCATGATATACTCAGGTTTCTTGCCAGTCATTCTTTCGAATTTCTGTGCATAATCAAGTGCTCTATCCTCTGCATTCGCATGCACGATTGCATATGTATCTATTCCATACGCATCACTGATTTCTTGAACATGCTTTTCAATCTTCTTATTCGCAGTTTTCAAGCTGAGTCCCTTGTCGAAGATGATGCCTTTTCCCTCTTCGTCGATGCTGATGATCGGTTTCAAATTGGCAATCTTGCCAATCAGTCCGGTTGTCTTGCTGACACGACCTGATCTGACCATGTATTTCAGCGTCTTCACGCTGACTAAAATCTTTGACTTGGCAGTCAAATCTTCAACCTTTTGAACAATTTCATCGAATGGCAGACCTTGATCAATCAATTCAGCTGTCCTAAGGACCAACAAGCCTTCTGCTCCAGAGTTTTGTTTGGAGTTGATGACGCTGATTTTAGTATCTTTGAACTTATTCGCCGCTTCAACAAACGCATTATAGGTTCCGCTCATTTCTTTAGAGACGGTGATGACAATGATTTCTTTATAATATGTTGTTAAGAAGGAAAAGAAGTTTTCCAAAGTTTTCGCATTTGGTTGGCTGGATGTCGGATAGACTTCTAAAGAATCCATCATTTCATAGAATCTTGAACTTTGAATGGTAATCTTATCTAAATAGTTGGTTTCGTTGATTAGTAAATTAAGTGGGAACATATGAACTTGGTATTTGTCCAAATATTCAGTTGGAAGATCAGCGATTGAATCGGTAACCAAAGCAATCGGATACTTTCTTTGGTTCGCAGCTTCGAACTGTCTTGCCATATCATCGACTTTTTGTTCAGCAAGTCTTCCAATTTGGGATAGATAAGTGAATACCTGATCCGGAGTGTTGCTGTGAATATGGACTCTGACGGTATTATTGCTGCCTGCAACGACTAAAGAATCACCAAGAGATCCAAGTTTTGACTTGATGTCATTCAAATCCAAATTGTTTCCACGAATCAAGGCTTCTGTGCAGTATCTGTTTTGTGATTCTTCAAGATGTTCGACATGAAGCTGTTCGATATGCTCATTTTCGATGGCATGGATTTCAACTTCTTCACCCTTCAAGGCTTTCGTGAAGCCTTCAATAAAGTGAACAAAGCCTTTCGCCCCGGCATCGACAACCTTGTTTTCCTTAAGAACTGCGAGCATTTCAGGTGTTCTTGCGAGTTCAGCAAGAACAACTTCATAAGCCCTCGTCATCAAATCNNATTGCATTGTATGCATAATTGGATGCTTTTTCAGCGAGCTCTGCGAAGAGTTCCTGATCGATTTCTTCTTTTGTCAAACCCATCGAGAAGCCATAAATATATTGTGCAAAAATGATACCGGAATTGCCTCGTGCTCCTACAATGGCAGCATCTACAATGGATTGAATGGTTTCCTCGCTTGTTTTTCCTAATTTTGAGCGCTCGATGATGGATGTCATCATCGATGCGAGGTTGCTCCCTGTGTCCCCATCGGGTACAGGAAAAACATTGATTGCATTGAGCGCGTTTTTCTCTTGTATTACATTTTTAGCACCAATGATGAATGACTTATAAATAAGTTCATTGGTGAACATAGTCTGTGTCATGAAATTCCTCCTAGAAAATTAGATTGAATAAAAAATAGGAAATTGTACTTGTTGAAGCGCCTAAGAACGTACCCCAAGCTAAATCGATGAACGTGATTTGGAGCGGCCAATCCTTCAAGGTAGCAAGATTGGTCAGATCATAGGTTGCGTAAGTGAGAAGTCCGAATAACGCTCCCATGTATAGCGCTTGAACGATGCTTCCTTTTTCTACTGCCGGCATTAAAACGAAGATGACCAAACCACCGATGAACAGTAAATAAAAGATGATGGCAGCGACCCAGTTGACATCTGTTTTAAGAAGATGTCCGATTTGATTTTGATATATTTTTTTTGCGATAATACCTAGCCACAACAAATCAATGGCGAAGAAGATGACAAATGATACTCCGTAAAGTTTCAGAAATGTTAGCATGTTAAGTCCTCCTATATATCTACATTTTATCACAGGTTACTTTATAATTCTCGTAAAGTGTACTGCATAAAGGATGATTGAAGTAAAAGTAAGACCAATTTAATATTTATAGGTAATCTAATCAAATTATTTTCAATTTCAGTATAAAAGTGCTATAATTTTTACATCAAACCCATGATTTTCAAGGAGGAACTATGATACTGATCAGACATCAAAATGAAGGGAATCTAAAACCTTATTTTTATTTCGCGCTTGAAGAATATGTGCTGAAGCATCTTTTAAAAAATGATGAGACTTACTTTTTTACTTGGGAAATCCATGGTGTCGTCATCGGAAAAAATCAAGTCATTGAAAATGAAGTGAATTTGGAGTTTCTAAAAGAACACAAAATTGATGTGTATAGAAGACCTACAGGTGGCGGATGCGTTTATGCGGATCACCGGAATACCATGTTTAGTATTGTCACTAAAAAATCCAATAGAGAATTTACATTTAAGACCTATCTTTCAAAAATCATCGATTCAATGAAGCTTTTGAATGTTCCTATCGAATTCAGCGGCAGAAACGATTTATTGTTTGAAGGGAAGAAGATTTCAGGAAACGCATTTTTGCAGAACAAATACGGCATGCTGATGCATGGAACATTCCTTTATGATTGCGATCTTGAAACTATGGTGCGCGCCATCACTCCAAGCGACGAAAAACTCGTTTCAAAAGGCATTGACAGTGTCAGATCAAGAGTTACCAATCTTAAGCCCTATCTTGGCGGTCTCACACAGGAACAGCTCATCAAACACTTTGAAAATACATTGACCAATCAAACATATACGCTCAGCCGTGAAGAAGTCATGATTATTCAAGAAATGGCAAAGAAGTATGAAAGCAAGGACTGGATTTACAAAAAACAACCGGCATACACCAAGATTCTTAAAAAGAGAATACCTGGAGGTTTGTTTGAAATCAAACTGGATATAGATGAAGGAATTATTCGCAATTTAGCGATCCAGGGTGATTTTTTCGATAAACAGTCTTTAATCCCATTTGAACAATCCTTTAAGGATATGCCGTATGATAAAGCCCACATTGAAGATGTCTTAAGCAGATTTTCAATTGAAGAATTTATTTTGGATGCAAAGACAGAAGACCTGAAAAATCTCTTATTTGAAGGTGTTTTGGGAGAATAATATACGCTTGTCTAAAAATAGTTGTTTTAATAGTGAAAACAGCGTGAAAAGTTGATAGATTATCAAATTTTTGTTAAAATAGAATAGAATGTGAAAGGTGGTATTGCGATGAAAGAGAAGAAAGAAAAAGAAGTTAGGATAAAAACNNCGTTCTAAAGATAACTATGAAGAAATGCTTCAATCAGATTATCAGCGCGCCATCGAAAGAGCACACCAGCTTTCGAGCATTGATCAAAATGATTATGCGACTCCGATCATCATCACAGTTCCCGATTCATTCCATCAAGGCGACAAGGTTACATACCGTCTCGATAAGAAATCAGATGGAACCAATACGCTTCTTTATGACCAAGCTTTGATTACCGCTTTATTCTTCGGAAGCGATTCACTTTACTACTATCAAGCGAACATAGATCATCGTAATGGACATATCGCTTTTGACATTGCCGGAGAGTTTAACTACTTTGATGTCGTGCACATGGAAACAGGGCTAAAATATGACAATCCTGCACATCCCAAATACATCATGCTGGATATTGAAGTTGGCTTAGTTGATGGAACCATGATTCCATTCCACTTAAGAAATCACCGCATCCATGATGATTATGATTTACCTTCTTTACTCACTGAAACCGAACAAAAAATATTGGATATTTTAAAGAGTAAAGTCAGAGAAAGCAGACAGGTCTGAATTTGACTTCTGTGATTTTTAAAATGCACTGATTTAATTGACATTTAACAAAATATTATGTATAATACGTTCGTTGAGGTGAAAATATGAAATTTTTAGTAAATGATTTAAAAGAAAAAACCTCAATTGAATTTACTTACGATTATAGCAAGGATATTGAATCAGTTGTTGATATCCTATCGATCGAACCTGCAAAGATACAAGCGGGCATCGTCTATAAACTTGGGTACTTGATGCTTCAAATAACTGTCGACGTCAAGATGGAACTTGCATGCTCACTCACACTGAAACCAGTGCCTTACACCATGCATTTAGAGGATTCAATTGTCTTTGGGGATACCGAAGAAGCTGATTACCCTTTAACAGATCCATTGGAACTGGCAGAAATAATCTTCGGGTATATATTATCCGAAAAACCTTATACCATCTATCATCCAGATGCTGACAAAACACTTTTCGAAAAAGAAAAGAGCCCACATCCTGCATTTGCTGATTTAGATAAGATTGTGAAAAAATAGGAGGTGAACAGATGGCTGTTCCATTTCGTAGAACGAGTAAAACTGCTAAAAGAAAGCGGAGAACACATTTTAAATTAACCGCTCCAGCTCTAGTAGTTTGCCCACAAACCGGTGAATTTACACTACCACACCGTGTAACACCAAACAGTGGTTATTACAAAGGACAACTTGTATTGACCAAGAAGGAATCCAAGGCGGATTAAGGAAGGGTGCCAACAGGCACCTTTTTCTTTCATCAATTGACAATCAGGCGTAATTCATATATATTGAAGATAGCAATCGAAGGGCAGGAACCAAGATGAAGCATGAAACTGTATTAAAAGAAGAAGCAATCCAATACTTAAACATCAAAGAGAATGGCATCTATGTGGATGGCACGCTCGGAGGAGCAGGACATTCCAAGCTGATTTTGGAGCATTTGAAGGATGGCTTTCTTTACGCGTTTGATCAGGATGATTTTGCGATTTCCTTTGCTAAAGATGTTTTAAAAGGATTCAAAAACTATAAGATTATTAAAAGCAATTTCAGATTTTTAAAGGAAAAGCTTAAAGAAGAAGGTATTGAAAAGATTGATGGTCTATTGCTGGATCTTGGATTGTCATCTTTTCAAATCGATGATGAAACTAGAGGGTTCACCTATCTTAAGGATACATCCTTGGATATGCGGATGGATCAAGATCAAAGCGTGACTGCAGAAACCATCTTAAATACATACAGCATGGAAGAGCTCGCGCGCATTTTCTTTGTTTACGGTGAAGAGAGAAACAGCTTTAAAATCGCTAGACGCATTGTAGAAAAAAGACCGCTTAAAACAACGATGGAATTGGTTAAAATATGTGATTCAGTCAATTATAACGAAAAAGGACATAGCTCTAAACGTGTGTTTCAAGCGCTTAGAATCGCAGTCAATGAAGAACTGACAGTTTTAGAAGAAGTTTTAGCGGATGCTGTGGATTTGCTTAATCCGGATGGCAGGCTTGTCGTGATTACATTCCACTCGCTTGAAGACAGGATTGTCAAGCATTTCTTCAAGGATGAAAGCACATCGAACCTACCTAAGAATCTTCCTGTGATCGAATTGCCTGATACAAAGATGGAGTTAATCACTAGAAAGCCAGTTTATCCTACGGATGAAGAATATGAACGTAACCCCAGAAGCAAGTCAGCCAAGCTCAGAGCTGCCAGAAAAAAATAAAAAGAACTAAAAAATATAGTTCTTATCTAAAAAAAAACACCGCGAGGTGTTTTATTTTTTCTTTGCTTGTGCAGAAATGATGATTCTGATGTACTCTAAGTCCAGATTCTTAAATGCAGGATGATTGGTTAGATAATCAAAGATGTCATTGCTGTTGATTTCAGTAATCTCATTGGTATCTTTGTTCAAGATATGAATGTGGCTGTCCGCGCTATGCATCGGGTTGCCCATCGCCAAATCATAATACTTGGTATCGTTAATATAAATTTCAACAACGATCTTGTGTTCCACTAAAAATTCAAGGTTATTGTAAATTGTGGAGACATTGTAAAAACCGCGGCTCGCCAAAGCCTTCTGTATTTCCTTGAAAGTCAAATGTTGATTTTCAAGTATTTCGATCATCGCTTTACGACTCTTGGTCAAGCGCATGTTTTCAGTTCTAATCCGGTGATAATAGCGTTCTTTAATATCCAATTGAATCGCTCTCCTTTTGGGAAACTATATTTCTAGTAATCCATACATATCCATTATATCAATATTTATAATTGCTTTAAAGTATTTCGCTCATAATCGTTTATTATCTTTATAGGTAAACATATATTGTCTATTTTGTACGATTTGATGTTTATTATTGGTCTTATTTACATAGATATCAAATTTTTATGAAATAATGTATAATTAAAGAGGTGACTAACATGCTGATAGTATTTGGCGGGGCATTCAATCCGCCAACGGTTGCGCATCTCAATATTATTAAGAAGCTGCTGTCAACCTTTCAAGGTTCACAGGTTTTAATTTTACCGGTCGGTGATGATTATCATAAGCCTGAACTCATTGACTTTCAGTATCGAATCGATATGCTGAACCTGCTGGTTCAAGATATGGATCAAGTCATTGTTTCTTCATTAGAAAAAGATACGAAATACAAAGGCACTTTAGCAAGCTTGAAGGAACTCAGCAAGACCTATCAAGATATTCATTTCGTCATCGGTTCCGATAATTTAGAGGGATTGAAATCATGGATCAAGTATGAAGAGCTTTTAGCGAGTTTTCCGTTCATCGTGATGACCAGAAAACATGCTTTAAATGAAATGGATGCTGAAAAAATGTTTTCTGATTTGAAGCATGACTTCAGTTTCATAGAAGTTGATGAAGAGGCTTCATCAACCAAAGTTCGAAAGAACCAATCCTATAGAAAAAAATACTTAACCGAACAGGTTTATCAATATATCATTAAAAATCATCTCTACGAGGAGTAAAACATGTTTAAACACGGCTATATCAAGGTATCTGCAGCAACTCCCAGTATCAGTGTCGGTGATATCCAGCACAACAAAAAAGAAATTTTGTCTGTACTGAATCAAGCGGCAGCAAGCATTATCGTTTTTCCTGAACTGACCATCACCGGATACACATCAAGTGATTTGTTCTATCAGGAAGCGTTCATCTCTGAAGCGAAAACAGCGCTTCAGGAAATCATGAAAGAAACCACCTACAAAGGCGTCTATATTTTAGGTGCTCCTTTGGACTTATATGGCATTTTATACAATTGCGCAGTCGTCATCAAGGAAAACAAGATTCTTGGGGTCGTACCCAAGCATTATTTACCGAATTATCAGGAGTTTTATGAAAAGCGCTGGTTTCACAGCGGATTTAAAACAACCATGAAGAGTATCAAGCTCTTTGGAGAACTGGTTCCTTTTGGCTATCTGATTTTTGAAGATGCAGATAACAACATCAGATTCGGTGTTGAAATCTGTCAGGACTTATGGGCTGCATACAGCCCAAGCGATGACATGAGCTTAGCTGGCGCCAATCTGTTTTTCAATCTTTCGGCATCCACAGAACGTGTTGGTAAACCCATGGTTAGAAGAAACCTTGTTTTAGATCACTCCAGAAAACAAATGTCTGCTTATGTTTATACAAGCACAGGTCATTTTGAATCCTCATCCGAGGTCGTTTATTCAAGTCAAAAGATTATCGCGAACCAAGGTCTATTGGTTGCTGAAAGTGCGTCTTTTGATATGAAATCTTCAATTTTAACAGCAGATATCGATATTGAAGCGATCAATTATCAAAAGCGTCAGGATTCTACGTATAGAGATATGCATATGCTGATTCAAAATGAATATCAATTCATTCATGTGCCTTTTGATGAATCAGAAGATTATCTATTTGAAAGAGAAATCAACCAAAAACCATTCATTCCAACAAATAATCTTGAAGAAGATATGGCGTTGGCTAATAATCTTCAAGTGTTCGGTCTGATCAAACGGATCGAGTCTCTTCCTCCCACCTCCAGCAAGATCATCCTCGGCGTGTCGGGCGGCTTGGATTCCGCGCTTGCACTTTTGGTCAGCCATCAAGCGATGAAAAAACTGGGAAGAAGTTCGAAGGATATCATCGCGGTCACCATGCCCGCGACTGCAACCTCGAAGAATTCCAAATCAGCGGCGCTCAAGATGATGGAAACATTAGGCGTCACACTCTTAGAAATACCAATTACGAAATCCGTGGATTTACATCTCAAATCTATTTCCCATGAAGAAAAAGATGTCACTTATGAAAATGCCCAGGCGAGAATGAGAACATTGATTTTGATGGATCTCGCCAATAAGCATGGCGGATTTGTTCTTGGAACAGGCGATTTATCCGAGATTGCGCTTGGATGGATGACCTACAACGGCGATCAGATGAGCATGTATGCGGTGAACGCAGGTTTGCCGAAGACTTGGGTCCAGCTCTTGATCGATTATCATGCGAACCACGATTACAAAGAGCTTAAAGAAGTGTTGAACAAAATACTTAAAGCTCCAATCTCTCCAGAATTATTAGAAGATCAGGATACTGAAAAATCTATCGGACGTTATGATGTGAATGATTTTATTTTGTTCTATCATATGGACCAAGGTGCAGACGATGATAAGATCACGTGGCTTGTTGAACGCGCATTCCACTTTACCAAAGCGGAATCCAAGCTCTATGTAGACCGCTTTTTCAAGCGTTTCTACAGTCAGCAGTTCAAACGTCAGACACTTCCCGAAGGACCTAAAATATTAGGCATCAGCCTTTCCCCGAGAGGTCAGTACAGAATGCCATCTGATGTAAAGAGAAAGTGAAAAAATGAAGAAAAAGAAAGTCATTATAGGATTAAGCGGCGGAGTGGATAGCAGTGTTGCTGCATATCTGCTTCTAAAAGACGGCTACGATGTGGAAGCCGTTTTTATGCGTAATTGGGATAGTGCGACCAATTCAGACTACAAGGGCAACCCAACGGCATTTGATGCTATGTGCGAACAGGAAAAGGATTATCAGGATGCATTGCTGGTTGCTGACAAGCTTGGCATCAAGCTTCACAAGGTTGATTTTATCGAAGATTACTGGGACCGTGTATTTTCTTATTTCCTTGAGGAGTATAAGAAAAATAGAACACCGAACCCTGATGTTTTATGCAACAATGAAATTAAATTCAAGGCTTTTGTTGAATATGCGAAGGTCTTTAAACCGGATTTTATCGCGATGGGACACTATGCGCAGCTAGATCTATCTGGCGCGTATCCTAAGCTATTAAGAGCAGTTGACGAGAATAAGGACCAAACCTATTTTCTTTCTCAATTGAAGGAAGAACAACTCAAAAATGTCTTATTCCCAATCGGTCATTTAGATAAGAAAGAAGTCAGAAGAATCGCTTTAGAACAAGGACTGGCAACAGCAACCAAGAAGGATTCAACAGGGATATGTTTTATCGGCGAGCGTCATTTCAATGCCTTTCTAAGTAATTATCTGCCTGCTCAAAAGGGCCTCATGAAAAAGCTGGACGGGACTGTCCTTAAGGAACACTTTGGATTGATGAACTATACGATCGGTCAAAGAAAAGGCTTGGGTATCGGTGGTTCAAAGGATGAAATCGGAGCATGGTATGTGGTTGGGAAAGACTTAAAGTCAAACACCTTGTATGTTGAACCGGATTTTGATCATCCCTATCTCTATAGCGATGAAGCATTGATTACCGATGTGATCTGGAGAGGTCCGAAAACAGATGGAAAAATGACTGCGAAGTTCAGATACCGTCAAAAGGATCATGAAATCGATGTCAAGTGGCTTGATGATCATACCATCATGGCATCCTATCCTCAAAAAATACGAGCGGTGACGCCAGGCCAGGTATGCGCTTTTTATCAAGGTAAGGTCTGTGTGGGCTCTGGATTCATTCAAGAAGCGTATATGGATAAAAAAGTCAGACAATATAGCTAAAGGAACCTATGTTCCTTTTTTTTATAGGCAAAAAGTGATATAATTTAACCAAATCAGCAATCTAGGAGGAGCTATGGAAACGATCAAGGGCAAAATCAAAAACTACGTCTTTCACAATGACGAAAATAGTTACTCGATTGCTAGAATCACGACGGATCAAGATCAGATTGTCACCATTGTTGGTTATTTCCCAGTGGTGAGCGAAGATATAGATTATGAATTCTCAGGAACCTGGGTCAAGCACCAAAGCTATGGAGACCAGCTCAAGGTTGAATCCTTTAAAAAGTGTGAGGAACAGAATGCACAGGGCTTGATCAGCTATTTATCAAGCTCGTTTTTTCATGGAATCGGTCCGAAAACAGCAGAAAAAATCGTTGAAGTTTTAGGTAACGACGCCATCAAAAAAATCATGGCGGATAAAAAGATTTTAAAGAATGTCGGCCTATCTCCGATCCGCATCGAAAAATTTTACCAGCAGCTTGTTGAAAATCAAACCAATGAGCATATTTTAGTCGCTTTATACGGATACAATCTCTCCGGCAAGCTCGCAATGAAGCTTCTTTCCAAATATCAAATGCTGACCTTGGAAAAGCTTGAAGAAAACCCATACCGTTTAATTGACGANNATGAGAAGAATCAAGGCAGCGATTATTTACGCGATGCAGTATATCGGGTATCAAAACGGCGATTTATATTTAACAGATGAACAGCTTAAAACATATTCAACTCAAGTATTGGGAACGGAAACAGAAATCGATTCTGGCATCGATGCCTTGATTGAAGAAAAACGATTAGTTTTCGAAGATCACAGATATTATCTGGCATTATCATATTTCACTGAATTGTTGTTAGCGGAGAAGATGAGGGAACTGACCAATCAGAAGATCATCTATTACGACATGGATTACTTAGCAACGCTTCTTGACGCTGTTGAAATTCAAAAAGGGATGCAATACACCAAGGTTCAAAAGGAAGCCATTTTAACAGCTTTATCCAATCCCGTCTCTATCATCACCGGTGGACCTGGAACAGGAAAAACAACCATCATCGACGGACTTCTCGAGGTTTACCGCATTTATCACAAACTCAATTATAAGAATCCATTGATCTATGAAAAAATAGCTTTAATGGCTCCAACAGGACGTGCGGCGAAACGGATGAAGGAACTCCTCAACATGGATGCTAAAACCATCCACAGGCATTTGGGATACAATTATGACGGGTTATTTACCTATGATGAGTATAAGAGAATGCCGCAGGATTTAATCATCATCGATGAAGCATCGATGATTGATATCTTCTTGGCTAAAAAATTGTTTTCCGCCCTGAAGGATGATGCCCAAGTCATCATCGTCGGAGACGTCGATCAATTGCCAAGCGTAGGACCCGGCCAGGTGCTCGCGGATTTCATCGATTCCAAGGTGATTCCAACTGTTCGGTTGAACGAGATTCACAGACAGGCGAAGGATTCAAAAATCATCACNNGAAGGCTACAGCATGATTGATGACATACAAATATTAGCGCCTATGTACAAAGGCGAACTCGGAATAGATTCCTTCAATAAGATGCTACAGGAAAAGTTCAATCCAAACAGACAGAACTCTATGACTTATGGAGATAAGACTTATTATCCTGGAGACAAGGTCATTCAACTCGTGAACGATCCGGAACGTTTGATTATGAACGGCGATATCGGAGTCGTCAAAGACATCAAGTATAACAGCCAAAATGAACAATACATGGTGGTCACCTTCGATGAAAATGACGTCATGTATGATAAAGCGGATTTGGATGAATTGAATTTGGCATACGCGATCAGCATTCATAAATCGCAGGGCAGCGAATACAAGATTGTGATGATACCGATGGTGAGAAGCTATATGCATATGCTGAAGAAAGAACTGATCTATACAGCAATCACCAGAGCGAAGCGGTTCTTGATTATGTTAGGTGATATGAACTTATTGATTTATGCAGCGAATAATCTTCAAGAAAAAAGACAAACGACTTTGTCCTTACGTTTAAATAGCGATATCGAACATGTTGAAGAACCGGATGACTTAGAAGAATTATCACCATACGATTTTATGTGAAGGGTGTGAAAGCATGATTCAAGTTGAAGATTTAAAGAAGTATTATGGAAGTATAAGAGGTGTTGAGCGTGTGACACTTCATGTCAAGCAAGGGGAAATCTTTGGATTTGTCGGTCCGAACGGATCTGGCAAAACAACGATGATCAGAACCCTTTTAGGACTGATTTCCAAGGATGGCGGCTCCGCTAAGCTATTTGGGAAAGAAGTTCAAATCGGGGATCCCGATTTGAACAAGGATATCGGATACATGCCTTCAGAATCCTATTTCTTCAATGAAATGAAGGTTAAGGATATCATCAGCTTTTTCAAAAGCATGCGCACTGTCGATGACAGCTACTTATCCATGCTTATTGAACAGCTCGATTTGGATTTACTGAAGAAATTCGGTTCTCTATCCTTTGGAAATAAGAAAAAAGTGGGCTTGGTTGTCGCATTGATGCATCAGCCCAAGCTTTTGATTTTGGATGAACCGACATCTGGATTAGATCCACTCATCCAATCCAGATTTTTAGAGATCATCACCAATGAAAGAAAACGCGGGACAACCGTTCTTTTGTCCAGCCACGTGTTAAGTGAAATTGAAAAGGTCTGCGATCGAGTCGCCTTAATCAAGGATGGTGTTATCCTGTTTATCAAAACCATGGATGAAATCCGTCAAAATGAGCATAAGAGACTTTTGGTTACACCTAACCATCACGATTTGATTTTGGAAGGATTATCATTTATCCAGGATTTTGATCAATCCTCTCAGTATGCTTATGTCGGAGATGTGAATCTTTTGGTTCAATTTTTAGCCAAATATAAATTTATCGACATTAACATCAGAAATGTCGGTCTAGAAGAAATATTTTCTATTTATTATCAAAAGGAGGATGTCAAATGAGCTTCCTTTCAAAAGAATATTTAGGATTGGAAATAAAAAGAAGTTTCAAGGGCAATATGATTTGGTCCTTCTCATTAGGACTGAGTTTATTGTTGATTGTTGCTATCTATCCGATGGTGGAAGATATGATGACTGCACTGACAGAAATGCTGGAATATCTGGAAAGCCAAAACAGTCCGTTTATCGCCATGATGGAACAGTTCGGAGGCATTCCAACCAACGCGATGGAATACTTCGCAACGGAAGGCGCGATGTTCATGCAGCTTCTTGGTGGTATTTATGCGGCGATTATTGGGTTTGGAGCGATCAACAAGGATGAAAAAGAACGCACAGCAGAAGTTCTTTACGTACTCCCAATTTCCAGAAGCAAGCTGTTAACTTCAAAAATACTGTCGATCGCGTTTAATTTGTTCATCTTCACCATCATTCAAATCGGTTTGATTGAAATTGGATTTTTAGCGGTCGCGCCAGATACGGATCACTCTCTGATTTTATCCTTTGGATTGTTTGATTATATGATGTTTTTGATGATTGCCTATATGTCCTTGGGACTTGCGATGTTCATGAAACCGAACCAGTCATCGCTGATCGCGATTGCGATTCCTTTTCCGTTTTATATCATGACGGTTATCGCAAGCGCAACAAATAATGATATTTTAAAGGCTTTGAAATACGCTTCACCATTCACCTTTACAGAGCCTGTAGGATGGTTGAAATCTGATCATGTGTTTGAACTTGCAAATTTCTTAATTTTTACAGGATTCACTCTGATTATTTTGATTGCATCATACTTAAGATACAAAAAACGCCAGATTATTTAAAAAAACGTCGATTTTTGGCATAAATATACCGATTGTTTATGTTATAATCTTTCATGTATACTTAGTACGATCGGGGTTTTGAACATGACATTGCTGAATACGATTTTAAGTTTTTTAAATGGAGAAATGAATACGCCTGTACCATATCAATCCTTGGGGCAGAGCTGGTTTCATTATATGGCTTTGGTTCTGGTAACGATTGCGACCATCATCGCAGTGACCAGATTGAAGAATGCAAGCGACGTTAAGTTGAGACGGTTTTTACTTGTATTTGCCGGTTTGTTAATAGCTTTCGAAATATATAAGCAACTCATATTCAGTTATCAAGCAGGTTGGAATTATCAATGGTACGCATTCCCCTTCCAATTTTGTTCCACACCGATGTATGTCGCTCTTTTCGCAGGGTTGACTAAAAATAAAAAAATCCAGCAAGCGTTAATCAACTTTCTGGGAACCTATGGTTTGTTTGCCGGACTCGCTGTCATGCTTTATCCGAATGATGTATTTATAGGAACTATCGGAATCAATATTCAAACGATGGTGCATCATGGTGCGATGATGGTTGTCGGTATCGCGCTCTTGGCCAATCAAGTGAAGCTGACATCCAAGTCAATCTTCAGTGCAATCGCAGTGTTCTCCATTCTGGTAACGATGGCGATCGTGATGAACTTCATCCATAACACATGGATTGCTGATGGAACGTTCAACATGTTCTTCATCAACCCGCTTTATAACAACCACATCCCAGTGCTCACTTTGATTGAACCGCTTGTTCCACACTTCCTGTTTGTCATCATCTATATCGTTGGATTCGCGCTTGTCGCCTATCTGATGCTGTTGATTGGAATCGGAATCAAAGCACTGAACTTCAAAAAGGAATCTCCTGCATATCATAAAGCTTAACAGACCTTAACTGGTCTGTTTTTTTTATAAAAATCAGGCTGGGAGCTTTCCCAGCCTGATTGTATTTATCTTAATGTTGAACCGCTCTTGACTTCCTTTTCTTTGAAATCAGCAGTTTTGAAAATTCTGCAATTCTTACCGATATACATATCGCTTGGAATCACTGCGTTCTTTTCAATGACGGTAATGCCTGTAACCAGTAAATCAGGTTTTTCCTGATTGGGTGTCAGATCGTTGCCGTAACCGATGTAGGTGTTTCTTCCGACGATAACCTTTTTATCCAAAATGCTCTTCTGGATGGTGACGTTATCTCCGATGATCACATTGTTCAAGATGACGCTGTCTTTAACGACAGATCCCTTGCCGACACGGACGCCTGGGCTTAAGACCGAATTGATGACTGTGCCTTCAATCACAGAACCGTTTGACACCAGACTGTTTTGAATGCTGGCTTCTCCGCCGACCTTGACAGGGGGAAGATCCTCTGATTTCGTATAAACTTTCCAGGTCGGATCATAAAGATCAAGCTCAGTAAAGTCCTTAGTCATTGCGAGATTGGTATCCAGATAGGAATCATAAGTTCCGACATCCATCCAATAATCACCGAATTGGTATGCAAATACCTCTTTGGAGGTCGTTTTAATCAAATGAGGGATAATGTGCTTGCCAAAGTCCAAATCCTCTTCCTTGATGGATAGAAGAACCTTTTTAAGCAGGTCGAAATTAAATAGATAAATGCCCATGGATGCTAAATTGGATTTTGAAGTCTTTGGTTTTTCTTCAAATTCGATGATTTCTCCATCCTTGTTGATGGACATGATGCCGAATCTTGAAACCTCTTCCTTTGGAACAGGCTGGGTCGCGATGGTTAGAGATGCTCCTTTTTCCTTATGCACAGCGATCATCTTGCGGTAATCCATCTTGTAGATGTGATCTCCTGATAGAATGAGTACATATTTGGGATCTCTTCTTGCAATAAACTCAAGATTTTTCAGAACGGCGTCAGCAGTTCCAAGATACCAGTAGTTATGGGGTTGAAGAAGTGTTACGCTTGAGTCTCTTCTATCTAAATCCCATGGCTTGCCGGATCCGATATGTTCATTCAAAGATAGAGGAAGATACTGTGTTAGAATGCCGATGTCGAAAATACCAGATTGCGTACAATTCGATAAAGTGAAATCGATAATTCTGAATTTACCGGCGAAAGGCATTGCCGGTTTGCTGCGTCNNTTGTCAAGACTATTGTCCTGAGCCATTGCTTGTTTAACTAATTTGCTCCAAATTCTTGGATGTTCAGTGTACACGTGAATCGCTTCAAACAGCTTATCCTTGAATTCATTCGCATCATAGTTTGCGAAACTGAATCCTGTGCCTTCTCCGGTATATTTGTTATAAGGGATGACGGTATCTTTCAATCCACCGGTTTCTCTGACGAGCGGCAGTGCGCCGTAACGCATCGCAATCATTTGTCCTAAACCGCAGGGTTCAAATCTACTTGGCATCATGAAGATATCGGATGCTGCATAAAGCTTGTGTGCGATTTCTTCGTTGAAACCGATATAGTTGGCAACTTTTTTTGGATATTTATAGGAGAGGTAGCGGAAGAAGTCCTGATAGGAGTCATTTCCTGAACCCATCAAAACGAATCTCGCATCAGAGTACTGAATCACCTCTTCTAAGTTTCTTGTCATCAGGTTGATTCCTTTTTGAGTGGCGAGCCTTCCGATATAAACAACCAAGGGAACCTTTTTATCCACATCTAAATCAAAATGATGCA
>DOYO01000018.1 GCA_003518475.1 Acholeplasmataceae bacterium | reverse complement strand
GCATTCTGATAATTCTCTATGATCGCAATCATGGTTCTGCCGATTGCCAAGCCTGATCCATTCAAGGTGTGAACGAGCTCAGTCTTGCTATCTTTGGTTCTCTTGAATCTGATATTGGCGCGTCGCGCCTGAAAATCTTCAGCATTAGAAATGGATCCAATTTCACGGTACATATTTTGACCTGGAAGCCAAACTTCAATATCGTATGTTTTCGCCATTCCAAATCCCATGTCTCCTGTGGATAAAGCCATAACGCGATATGGAAGTTCAAGCTGTTTCAATACTTCTTCAGAATTAATGAGCATTTTTTCAAGTTCTAAGTAAGATTCTTCAGGTTTGGTGAACTTGATCAGCTCAACTTTATTGAACTGGTGTTGTCTTAAAATGCCTCTGGTATCTCTGCCGGCAGATCCTGCTTCAGAGCGGAATGCTGTTGTATACGCGCAATATTTAATCGGCAGACTATCTCCATCGAGAATTTCGTCACGATGCAGATTGATGGTTGGAACCTCAGCGGTTGGGTTTAAATACCAGCTGTTTTCTCCAGCGATAACCTTAAACGCATCATCCTTGAATTTTGGAAATTGGCCGGTAGCAAACATGCTCTTTTCATTGACGATGTATGGGGGAATAATCTCAAAATATCCATGCTCGTGCGCATGGAGATCCATCATGAATTGGATGAGCGAGCGTTCAAGTCTTGCTCCCAAGCCTTTATCGACAACAAATCTGGTTCCTGTAATTTTTGCTGCTCTTTCAAAATCTAGGATGTTGAGTTTTTCACCAAGTTCTATATGATCCTTGATTTTAAAATCAAATACACGGGGTGTTCCAACCTTCCGGACAATCACGTTGGCTGAATCATCTTTTCCAACAGGAACGCTCACATGGGGGATATTTGGAGTCACAGCGAGGATGTTGAAGATAGCATCGTCATATTCTTTCAACTGATCATCCAAATGTTTGATATCGTCACCTAAATGAGCGACATCTTCAAGGATTTGTGACACATCCTGTTTATTTCTCTTGAGTTCGCCAACCTTTTTGGATTGTTCGTTTCTCAATGCTTTTTTGGATTCCACATCCAAAATGACTTGTTTTCTCTTATCCTGAATCTTGATTAGGTCATAGAGATAGGTAAAATCACCATTTCGATTGGATAGTTTTTTGACAACTTCATCGATATTTTCAATCACATACTTTAGTTCTAACATGCTCAATTCCTCCTTAAAATATAAAAGTCCCTAGATTTATGAAATCTAAGGACGAGTCATCGCGGTACCACCTTAGTTCTAGAGAAAACTCTAGCCCTTGAATCCCTTAACGCGGGGCGACGGGTGTGATTAGCACCACTAAAGAGTAGATTCGTTCAACTTTCAGATTCGCTTGCACCTACCGCGAACTCTCTAAACAGGAAGTATGAAGTACTAATCTCTTCTACGTGTTACTTATATTATATGTTTTTTGAATGTAAATGTAAAGCCGAGAACCGGATAAAGCATGTATCTATTTCGCTTTTTTATTGATCAATTTTTGAAGTTCATCCTTCATTTCATTCTTTTGCAGACCGAAATCTAGAATCGCTTCAATATAGTCCATTTTATTACCTACATCATAGCGTTTGCCGGTAATGTCATAAGAAAATACTTTTTCTGTACCCATCAGACGTAAAATCGCGTCTGTCAGTTGAATTTCATTGCCTGCTCCTCTTGTCTGATTCTTTAGATATGAGAAAATGCCAGGGGTTAGGATATATCTTCCGCCGATTGCGCTTCTTGAGGGGGCTTCTTCAACTTTTGGTTTTTCCACAACACCTTTAAGTTCGACAATCGGACCTTTTTGATCTGGTTTAGGGATGCAGATGCCATATTTAGACGTATCCTTCAGTTCAACTTCGATGGTTCCAAGTACTGTAGATTGAACCTTTTCATAGGCATCCATCAATTGCTTCATAGCTGGTTCTGGTTTTCCGACATACATGTCATCGCCCAGAAGAACGGCGAATGGTTCGTTGCCGACAAATGCTTCTGCTTGAAGGACTGCGTGACCTAGTCCAAGTTGTTCTCGCTGACGGATGTAGTGGATGTTCGCTCCCTTCGCAATATTTCTGATGATACCATATTCTTCATACTTGTTTTTGCTAAGTAGAATGGTTTCTAGTTCAAGATTGTAGTCAAAATAATCGATAATCGCGTTTTTGTTGCTGCTGACAATCAAAAGAATGTCAGTAATTCCGCTTTCGATGGCTTCATTGACGATGTACTCAATCGTTGGATGATCAATAATAGGTAATAGTTCCTTAGGTAATGCCTTGGTGATGGGTAAAAATCTGGTGCCGTAGCCCGCTGCTGGAATCACTGCTTTTTTAATCATAGTTTCGCCTCCGGTTTAATTTCTTTTTTAGATAATGAATAGGATATGAATGCTCCTAAAATGAATAGTATAATACCGATGACCCAAACATACCAGGCTGCTTGAAAGACATCAGCGGTTGTTTCTGCTTGAAGGGTGAACAGGATATTGAATGGTGAAACCAAGACGATGCCTAAAACTGCAAAATAGAAATGAATTTTATAGTGCTTAAGTAACTGGAACATGACTTTCCCCATCACAATCATGCCAACCAAAACCCCTAAAACAAGTAATAACAGCATTGGTAGTTGTGCGGCTACCTGGGAAAAATCAAGACTGATGATTGCGGCGACGATGTCATCACCTAAAGTAATCAGTGTTTGAAAGTAACCGAACGCCATCAACATGGTCGCTCCGCTCAATCCAGGAATGATCAATGAGATTGCTGTGATCACACCTATCATAAAGACCACAAAGTAATAAAATCCGCTTCCTGATGCTGCTGAGGACTCTTGAATGAACATGAAACCAACCATCGATACCATCGCAATACCCAAAACAAGGAAGTGATGCCAGTGATAATGATCTGTTTCTGTTTCTTTTTTCAAACTTGGGACAGCTCCTANNACTGCCAAACACTCAATACAGCTTTAATTGGATTTTTTGTGAAATTATTCAATGCAGTAATCAGATCTTGATAAATCTTCAAGATGGTAGCTACCATGGATCCGCTGATCCCTGGCAAAATGCTTCCCATACCAACTAAACTGCCCTTAATGATTTTGATGATGTTCTTCATGTATGTTCTCCGATACTNNTCTATTTTAGCATAAATTATGTATTTGTTCTATGTTATACTATTCATGGTGATCTTATGAACGAATTCATTGAAATACTCAAATATATCATCCTTGGAATCATCCAAGGCATCACAGAAATATTCCCGATCTCAAGTAGCGGTCATTTAACATTATTCAGCCGTTTATTTGGCATGGATTTAACAAATTTAACTGTATTTCTCATGGTTACCAACACTGGATCCTTCATCGCGCTTCTATTCTTCTTTAAGAAAGATATAGCAGAGTTGATTGCCGGAACTTGGAAGTATTTAGTAAAAAAGGAAGAAACCAGCAAAGATGATTTCCAATATGTCGTGAAATTAATCATCGCGGTCATTCCAATCGGTATCTTCGGTTTCTTTTTCAAAGATTATCTTCCCAATGACTTGTTATCCATCGGATTCGCTTTAATCATTACCGGTCTTTTATTATATTTTGTCTATAAGGTCAAAGATATCCAATGGAAGAATGATATCACTTGGAAAAACGCATTGGTCATCGGCGCATTCCAGATGTTCGCGGTTTTCCCCGGTATTTCAAGAAGCGGTATCACCATGACAGGCGGACTCGTTCAAAAAATCGAACTCAAAAAAGTACTTAGATTCTCCTTCTTAAGCTATATCATCGTTTCTGTTCCAGTCTCGATTCTAGGTGTTTATGAAGCAATTTACGCGACCGAACAAATCAATACCATCGGATATATACTCGCTTTCTTCATGAGTTTCTTGTTCAGCTTGCTGGCAGTTAAATTCATGTATCAGTATGTGAAGGTTAAAAATTTGATTTATTTTGCAGTTTACTGTGTGATTGTCGGAATATTCTCAATCGTACTCTATTTCTTATAAAAAAAAGCCGCGAGGCTTTTTATTTTTTTGAAATCTTTTTTCTATAATTATAGTCTGATAAAACAATATCCTTTAAGGAATACTTTGGCACCCACTTTAAAATGCGGCGTGCTTTTTCATTGGATGCGATTAATTCAGCTGGATCTCCATCTCTTCTTGGTCCGATGACAACCTTGAGTGGGGCAATCTCATTGACTGCTTGAGCAACTTCCAAGACTGTATATCCTGTGCTGGATCCCAAATTGATTGTTTCAGATTTTCCACCATCAAATAGATAATGCGCGCCAAGGACATGCGCGTATGCGAGATCACTTACGTGGATGTAATCTCTGATGCATGTTCCATCCTTCGTGGGGTAATCATTTCCATAAATCGTCAAGTGATCACGGATGCCAATGATTCCTTGAATCGCGACAGGAATCAAATGTGTCAGCTGGTCCTTCATCAANNAGCTTGGTTTCACCGTATGGATTGATTGGCTTAGTGACCATATCTTCCTGACAAACACCGGATGCTTCTCCATACACAGCAGCTGTAGATGAGAATACAAACTTTTTAACATTAAATTCGTTCATCACTTCTAAAAGAACACGAACGCCTTCGACGTTGTTGTAATAATATTCTAGGGGGATCTGAACACTTTCAGGAACGATGATTTTAGCAGCGAAATGCATAACGACATCAATTTTTTCTTTTTTAAAAACGTTGACAACATCCGCTTTGAGACGGATATCTCCTTGATAAAATTTCGCTTCAGGGTGGACAAGCTCCATGTATCCTGAGGATAAATTATCTAGTATAATGACTTCTTGATGATCCTTAATCAGCTCATAAACGGTATGAGATCCGATGTAACCTGCACCACCAACGACCAATACTCTCATTTGATACCTCCAAATTGATTTGATAAATCTATTATATAACGTTTGACTTCTGTTTTGAAAAGAGAAAATAGCTTACCCAGTGTAAAACAAAGAAGATGATGATAAATCCTAGGAAAAAGGATATGTTTTGAAACATGTCAGAAAAAATTGAAAACAATTGTAGAAAATCCCAAGAATTGAATCGTAGAAATCTTCCGATGTAGATCCCGGTTGAAGATAATAGGAAAAGTGCTGAAAGCACTAAAAAATAATAGTTCTTAAAATTCTGTTTGAAGATGGGTTCCAGATTGTGGATAGATGAAATACCCAGCTTGGCTGCGTATAACGCGCCAATCGCGATATGCATGAAAACCAACCAATCTTCGATCTGTATCGCATAGATATTAGGATAATCCAAAAAGAATGTATAGTTTTGAAGATGAATGAAATCAGTGAATATATAAAGCGCGTTCGGAAAGAATAAGATGAACAGTCCAAGAACTGGTAATTGTAGGGCGGGGTGCGTATTTCTTTTCTTTAAAATCATATAAATCTCGGAGAGAAAAAATACAAATGTTGCGAGTATCATGTTCCAACCTAGAAAAATAATGAGGAAATTGGTTAAAAATAATCCTAAAAAAACGGAAAGTAGCACGTAGAGCGCAGAAATATAATAGTATGGGTGTATTTTCTTAAGCATGATCAACTACCATATTTGATGAGTACTGCTTCATCGACACGCGTTTGCATGTCGCCCTTGGACAGCATCAAGTCACTTAAAAGCTTGAATCTGAGAATATAATCATAGATTTCGGTAGTTACTGACCGATCTTCCGGATAAGTTTTAGTGTGATTTCTCATCGAATATATATAAGAATCCAAGACAACATCCATTAGACGGTTTTCCATCGCGAATGTAGGTTCTGTACTCAACCCATGTACGCCATAATACGTATCATTTTCAACTGGAAGATTAAAGAGTTCAACGATTGTACGATATAGATCGATTTGGCTTCTGACTAAATTCTGTTCACCCGTCAATAAGCCTTTACGTATTTGATAATCTCCGTAACTGATGAATTCACTTCCTGGAACATAGATGAATGCGAAAACTCTTTGAAGAATTTGTCTGCTTTCCATGACGGAAAGGTTTTTGTCCATCAATAGGTCTAAATCACCATTTTTCAAACCGGAACCGTGATCGCTATAAAACACGTAAACTGAATTGTCTAAAGTTTGATCTTGATTTTGATCGCCAACAAAAAATCTTTTGATTGTTTCATCATAATATTGTGCATAATTCAAGTACTTCATGGTGATTCTATTGATTAATTTGACATATTGGGGATAAATATCTTCCCGATACCCATATGGATCATAATCAAAAGGCGTATGCGCCATCATCATGATGGGAAACAACATGAATTGCGTATTTTCTTCAAGAAGCGTACGACCTACCGCAGTTGTTTGATCTGCCAAATGATAGTCTGATATCCATGGTGAATGGTGAACAAGGTTGTTTTCTGTATCAAATGTATAACCATCCTTAACTGCATATCCATCCAAAATGAAATCTTCAATCGAATAAAACTCGTCAAAGCCCATCAATTCAGGATAAATAACATCTCTATTGTAAAATTCTTCATGATCCCCATGGATTGCTTCGGTATAATATCCTTCTTGATTGAAGTATTGAACAATAGAATTCAATTCAAAATCGATATGTTCATAATCCCAGTATAACGTACGGTCTCCTAAAGGATGCAATCCAGTGAGTACCGCCAGTTCAGCATCAGAGCTCACACCCATGCCGACATTATTATAGAAATTGTTGAATGTAAAGCTTTCTTCCATCAATTGATTGATAAAAGGCATTTGGGCGTTGGTATATTCATTTTGTAATAAGAAATAGTTGAAGGACTCCAAATGAACTAAAACAAGGTTTCTCCCTTCAAGAATGCCTTGCAGGTCATTTCCCAACGCAATGCTTGGATCAATAAATAATTCATCCACTGTCTGATCCATCGTCAACCGGTTTGAGTAGCTTAATCCATCAAAATAATTGATATAAGATTCTTGATTTTTATTATATTCCTGATACATGGTAGCAAGCTCATCTTCTGAACTGACTTCCAAGAATTTTTCAATATCTAAATCAAAAGGTTCTCCAATGAATTCCCCGAGATAATAGGGATAAACTCCAAGATTTTGACTTGCAAAGGTGCTTCTGACTGCGTTGAGTGGAAGAACTTCTTCGAATTGTTTATAATAATTAAATACAGCTAGAAATAAGAGGATGACAGCAGTTAAAAAGCCTGAAAGATACCTTTTGAGCGTGGGGTTGAATTTGATGATGGCCATTTCTTTTAGATTGGAACGCATATAGATAAAAAGTAAGGCGATTGTTGGTAGAAATACAAGAATCCGATAATACGCGACAAGTTCCAATACCATTTCTAAGATTGTTCCTCCGGCGAAGCCTTCTGCCGGATTTTGGAAAATGGTCGCTGCTGACATCGAGAAGGATGTTCCAAAATATAAGTTAAAGATCCCCATGAAAAAAATGAAGATATTGAGAAACAAACTGAAAAAAATCATAAAAAGCATTCTGGATTTCGCTCTTCTGAAAACCACGAATGAAAACAGTGTGAAAATAAAGAGAATGACAAAATTACCAACCAATGCATTGAACTCACCATAAAATGTATGCTCGAATGGAGCGATATAGCGATTGAGTCCCTGGATGGTCAGCATATATGTATTTAGAATGTTGAGTACAAAAAAAATCCCAGTGAAATAAAAATATAGTTGTAGTTGGTTCTTATTCTTCATGAGACACCCCACTGATGAGCAACTGTATGAATATTATACCTCAAAAAAAAGCGAAATACGAAAAATTGACATGCAATGGATGCGTCTGTGTCCATCCATGTGCATAGCGCACACCATGAGAGCTCTTTTTGTGCTTTAACAGTTGATTGTACTTGATTGAGATGCTTGTTTTTCATCTTAATTGGTTTAATAATGTTATTTATTTAAGTATTTCACACGATTTCAGTATTATATTTGCTTGTTTTCACACAATAAAACTTATTGTTGATTATCGCCAATAACTATCAGTTTTAGCATGTATATTAACCGAAGTCACTTAGAAGGAGGCATTCAAAAATGAAAAAGAAATTTATGTTATTTACTGGTTTGGGATTGGCAGTTGCGGGGCTAGCTTTTGTGGGATTCGGGGTAAGCGCAGCATCAACTTATGCGGTTGTAGAGGATTATGGTGTATATACGCTCAGCGAAGATGGTACATATACAGTTGAAGAAATGCTTGTCAGCGCAATTCAAGATGAATACTTGGCACAGGCTACCTATAGAGCAATTATCGATGCATATGGTGAAATCAAGCCATTCACTAAGATTATTTTAGCAGAGCAAACACACATCGATTTATTATTGCCATTGTTTGCAGCATATGGCATTGAAGTTCCAGTCAATGATGCAGCACAATACGTTGTTCTTCCGGATTCAATTTCCAGTGCATTATCAACCGGAGTTCAAGCAGAAACATTAAACATCGCAATGTATGATGCATTCTTAAGTCAAGTAGATTTACCAGCTGATGTTCAAACGGTGTTCGAATACTTGCAGGCAGCATCAGAAAATCACCTTGCAGCATTCTCGAAAGATAGACTGGTTGGAGCAGGTTATGATCTAGGCAACATGATTAAGAATCAGTTCAAAAAAGGTGGAAATTCATCCTCACAACGTGGTAACTCATCTGTTCAACGCGGAACAAATGATGGAGTTTGTGTAAACGACTAATCAAACAGTATTGAAATATGGCTTGGATTCCGAAAAATGGATTCAAGCTTTTTTTCTGGATTTGATTTCTACATATCAATTGCATATAAATAAAAAATCTCCTTTGCATTTCTAACATCCCTGATATGGGAGAAAGAATCGAGAAAGGAGATTTTTTTAATCATTTGTGATTGATGAGGATTATGCTGGAATGACACTTCCGTTATAGGTTGCGTTGATAAAATCTTGAACTGCTTCTGATTGAAGAATCTCGATTAACGCAAGTATCTTTGGTGAACTTAGATCTGATTCCTTCACAGCTAAAATATTAACATATGGATTATTTGCTGTATCTTCGATGAAAATGGACTCAGTTACAGGATTATTTCCGCCTTCAAGCACGTAATTTGAGTTGATGACATATAAGTCTGCTTCTTCATTCGTGTATGCTGCAAATAGAAAATCTGGTGAGACATTCGCGCTGAAAACGAGATTTTTTGGATTGGTTTCGATTGCGTCTTGAATAATTAAGGTTGGAGAAGTGATATCGACACCTTCTTTAATTGTGATGAGCCCAGCTGATTGGAATAAATTGAGCACTCTTCCATGATCGGAAGTTGAATTGCTGATTAGAACAGTCGCTCCATCCTCGATTTCTGAGACATTATTATAGTTGTTTGAGTAAATTCCAATAGGTTCAATGTGGACATAAGCTCCGATCGATAGCTGAGAATTGGGATTTTCTGTGTTATATTTGTCTAAAAATGGAACATGTTGGAAGAAATTGGCATCTGCGTCACCTGCAGAGACCGCAGGATTTGGAAAATAATAGTCAGAAGTGATGATGATTTCTAGTTGAAACCCTTTTTCTTCGAGTAAATCACGTGCGAATTCAAGAATTTCACCGTGAGGTGTCGTGGTAGCTATCACTTTTATTGTATCTTCAGATGCACTTTTGCATGAAATCAGTGTAATAATGAGTGTGAAAATTGTGATGAGTTGTAGTATTTTTTTCATTTTTTTCTCCTATTTTATCGATGATCGATTTTTCTGGCGATTGTATCGCCTGTAATTTGTATGATAAAAACTATGAATAATATAGTGATGATGGATAGATACATGAGCGGGTAGTTGTTTCCAAACTTTCCGTACTCATAGGCGAGATAAGCAAGCCCTCCAGCTCCGATGACTGCTGCTGCAGACATGAATCCCACCAGGGTGACGAGAGTCAATGTCAGTCCTGAAACTAGGGAGGAAAGTGCCTCTTTAAAGACGATTTGAATGATCTTTAAGTTAGATGCTCCCATGGCGCGGGCTGCTTCAATGGTTTCCTTTGAGACGTCACGAAGCGCCATATGGACGACTCTGGCAAAGAATGGTGAAGCGCTGATAATCAAAGCGGGAAGTGCGGCTTTCGCTCCCAGCATCGTCCCGACAAGAATTCTGGTCACTGGAATGAGAAGAATTAAGAGGATGATGAATGGGATAGATCTTGCGATGTCGTTCACGGTTGCCAGCAGGCGGTGTGCTATTTTTGTAGATAATTTGTTTTTAAATATGCCGTCGGGTTCTGTTGCGTATAGGAAAAAACCAATCAAGAGTCCAAAGAATAACACATAAATTCCAGTACCGAAAACGAGAAATAAGGTTTCTACGAGTGCTTTAAGATAGAGCTCGATAGCATGTGCGTCAAACATAAAGACTCACCTCGATTCCCTTGGATTCTAAATAATTTAAAGCTTCCTGATGTTGATTTCCTGTGATTTGAACATAGAGATAACCAATGTGTTCGTCACCGATCATCAGAGTTTTCGCATGCATGATGTTGACGTCGACCAGGTATTTTTTGACCATGTCGCTTAGGCTTGTATCCTCGGTATTCCGGTGATCATAGATGAGTTCATAAACATTTTTACTATGGAGCGGAGCGTCATAAATCAGAGATTTCACAAGCGATTTGGTTATCGCTGATTGCGGTTTTGTGAAGAGTATTCTTGTCGATTGATCCTCAACAATCATCCCTTGATGCATGACAATGACACGCGAACATAAGTCTTTAGCAACCTCGATTTGGTGTGTGATGAAGATGATGGTAATCTTTGTTTTCATTTGAATATCTCTGAGGAGATTGATGATTTCTGACGCAGTATTTTGATCGAGCGCGCTGGTTGCTTCATCGCACAAAAGATATTTTGGATTGTTCGCGATTGCTCTTGCGATACCGACACGCTGACGTTCGCCGCCTGATAATTCTTTGGGATATCTTAAGGATTTATCTAATAAACCGACGAGTGAAAGAACCTCTGATATCCTGGAATTTATCTGATCTTTGGGATACTTTGCTATCGACAAAGCGAGCTTCACATTGTCATATACGGTCATTGAAGAGAGTAAATTAAAGTGCTGGAAAATCATTCCCATGCTGAATCGCATTCGATTGATGTCCTGCTGTTTCAAGCTAGAAAGAAGCGTTCCATCAATCCAGATTTCTCCGGAAGTCGGTAAGATCAGACCATTGATCATACGGATTAAAGTGCTTTTTCCAGCACCGCTATACCCGACGATTCCAACGATTTCACCGTCTGAAATATCAAGAGAAATCTCTTTAATCGCTTGGAAATTTTCATTTTTAGATGTATATGTTTTATTCACTTGAATAAGTTTGATCATCGCTATTCTCCTTATAAATTAAAAAGTCCCTACCTCACGATAGGAACTATAGATATAAGAAATAATATCCCATCGCTTACAGCTTTACCACCTTGTATTTTGTACTGGTTGGTAGACGTTCATCGAGCTATATCTCTCCCGTCTTCTTGATAGTTGAAACTGATTAAGTTGATAGTATTTTAGCATATTAAAATGAGATTGTAAACGATGAAATCATGAAACCGTTTTCTATTAGATTACACAAAAAAAGAGTGCCTGGCAAAATGCCCGGCACTCCTATGTTTTTTATTAACTTTTTACTCGTCAAACAAACTTTCAGTGGTGATGATTTCTTCGTCTTCCGTTTCGATTTCTTCAGGTTCCATATCTGCTATTTCCACATAAGTTTTCTTGTTTTCTACCTGGATGGTTTCCTGCACGAATTGATGTTCCTCACCAAGCTCTTCCTCGACTTCTTCCTGTCTTGGAACGAGTGCGATTGTAGAGACCTTATGGTCAGGACGGAGTCTGATAATTCTAACCCCTTGAGTCGCGCGCTTCGTCTGAGAAATTTGATCGACGTGGGTGCGGATGACAACGCCTTTATCGGAAACAACAATCAAATCTTCATCGTCAGAAACTGTTCTGAGCGTTGATAATTTACCATTTTTTTCAGTGACATTGAGTGTCTTAACACCCTTGCCACCACGGATTTGCTTGCGATACTCTTCAACAATAGTTCGCTTACCAAAGCCATTTTCCGTTATTACAAGGATTTCTTGCTGGTCGTTTTCAATGATTGCGACACCGACAACTTCATCCTTCAAACCGATGCTCATTCCGCGTACGCCAGAAGCAGTTCTGCCCATTGCGCGCACGTCAGTTTCAGCGAATCTGATGGCCTTGCCGTTGGATGCTCCAAGGATGATTTCCTTGGTTCCATCTGTCAATGCAACGCTCAATAATTCATCATCTTCTCTTAAATTAATCGCGATGATTCCGTTGGTTCTGATGTTCTGATAGTCGCTGATCAAGGTGCGTTTGACGACGCCTTTCTTCGTAACGAATGTTAAGAAATCAGACTCGGATTCGAAGTTTTTAACGTTAGTGAATGATGCTAAGGTTTCGTCTTTGTCGAACTCTAAAAGGTTGACAATCGGGATGCCTTTTGACTGTCTGGATCCTTCTGGAATCTGGTATCCTTTAATCTTATAAACACGTCCTTTATTCGTGAAAAATAAATGGAAGTCGTGCGTAGAAGTCATGAGGATATGTTCGACATAATCATCCTCATGAACCTTGATGCCGGACATGCCGACGCCGCCTCTGTTTTGAGTCTTATAATGATCGACTTTCATACGCTTGATGTATCCGTTATTTGTGACTGTGATAATCACATCTTCAATAGGAATCAAGTCTTCATTTTCGATGCTTAAATCGATGCTTAAATTGATTTCAGACTGTCTTGGTTCATTGTATTGGGCTCTAATTTCTGTGACTTCATTCTTGATGATTTGAACCTTTCTTTCGTGGCTCTGGATGATTTCCTTGTAGTCGGCGATTCTAATAATCAGATCTTCCAACTCAGTTTCAATCTTCGCAATTTCCAATCCAGTCAAACGCTGAAGGCGCATATCAAGAATCGCTCTTGCNNGCTTCTGCTTTTTCCAGATCATAAATCGTTCTTCTTTGAATGACTTCAATCTGATGTTCCAAATAATATTTCAGCATGTCTCTTAAGGTAACCATCTGAGGCTGACCCTTGACCAATGCAATCATGTTGATACCGAATGACTGCTGAAGCTGGGTGAACTTATAGAGGTTATTGAGCATGACATGAGGATTGACATCGCGTCTTAATTCAATGACGATGCGCATGCCCTTTCGGTTGGATTCATCACGCAAGTCGGTGATGCCTTCAACGATCTTTTCCTTGGCTATTTCTGCGATTCTTTCAATCAATGTCGTCTTGTTGACTTGATATGGGATTGCAGTGACGATGATGGTGTTTTTGTTTTTATGGGTGACGATTTCTGCTGTTGCGCGAACTGCGATGATTCCTTTTCCGGTTTCATATGCTGTACGTAAACCAGTGAGTCCTAAAACCTGTCCTCCTGTTGGAAAATCCGGACCTTTGATATACTGCATCAGTTCAATGGATGTAATGTCTTCATTGTCGATATAGGCAAGCAATCCATCGATGACTTCAGCTAGATTGTGAGGTGGGATGTTGGTCGCCATGCCGACTGCGATACCTGTTGAACCGTTGACGAGAAGATTTGGATATCTCGCGGGCAGAACAACTGGTTCGTGTTCAGAACCATCATAGTTATCTACGAAGTTGACTGTGTTTTTTTCTAAGTCTCTGACAAGTTCGCCAGCGAGCTTGGACATTCTAGCTTCTGTGTAACGCATTGCTGCTGCGCCATCGCCGTCTACGGAACCGAAGTTGCCGTGGCCGTCGATCAATGGCATTCTATAGGAGAACGGTTGCGCCATGCGCACCATTGCTTCGTATACAGATGAGTCACCGTGTGGGTGATACTTACCAATGACTTCCCCGACGATTCTCGCAGATTTCTTGTGCGGTTTATCTGCGGACATGCCTAAATCGTTCATTGCGTATAAAATACGTCTTTGAACTGGCTTAAGGCCGTCTCTGATATCCGGAAGCGCACGAGAAACAATAACGCTCATCGCATAGTTTAGGAAAGATGTTTTCATTTCAGTGGATATGTTTCTTTCTCTTACATATCCTTCTGTTGTTTTAGATGATATTTCACTCATTATGATTGCTCCTCCTATGCGTCAATGTTATCCGCGTAAATCGCGTTTTCTTGGATGAATGCTTTTCTTGGTTCAACTTCTTCGCCCATCAGCATGCTAAATACCTGATCGGCATCCATTGCATCCTTTAGGGATACTTGAAGCAGAATTCTATTTTCTGGATCCATGGTGGTTTCCCAGAGCTGTTCAGGATTCATTTCTCCAAGACCTTTATAGCGTTGGATATTTGGACGTCCGCCAATTTCTGCCAATATCTTCGTCAATTGTTCATCTGAATAGACATATTCAACGCGCTTGCCCAATTGCACTTTGTAAAGAGGGGGTTGAGCGATNNTTGTGATATCTAGCTTTTTCACCATCAAATTCGTCGCCGATTCCAGTTCCGAATGCTTGAATCAAAGATAATATTTCTTTATTGCTCAATATTTTGTCAAGTCTAGCTTTTTCAACGTTTAAAACCTTGCCGCGAAGCGGAAGAATCGCTTGATATTCTGACTCTCTGCCTTGTTTTGCGGATCCGCCGGCAGAATCACCTTCCACGATATAGATTTCAGAAATGACAGGGTCCTTGCTACGGCAATCGGCAAGCTTGGATGCGAATCCAAGCGCGTCAAGAGGAGATTTTCTTCTTGTCGCTTCTCTAGCTTTCTTTGCTGCGATTCTGGCACGTGATGCCATTTGGCATTTTTCGACAATCGCACGAGCATCCGATGGATTTTCCATCAGATACTTTTCAAGACCTTCACCGACAATTTGGGAAGTGATCTGACGCACTTCGGGGTTTCCGAGTTTTGTTTTTGTCTGTCCTTCAAATTGAGGATTTGGATGCTTGATCGATACAATAACGGTCAAACCTTCCTTAACGTCTTCGCCTAGGAAAGATTCATCCTTCTTGAGCATGCCTTGTTCTGTCGCATATTTGTTTAACACACGGGTCAATGCCATCTTGAATCCGTCTTCATGCATGCCGCCTTCGTGTGTTGGAATATTATTGGCGAAAGAATAAAGGTTGGTTGCATAAGAATCATTATACTGAAGTGCGATATCGATGGTAATGCCATCAACTTCCTTATCAATATAGAGAACATCGTGATTGATTTTGCCTTTACCTTGGTTGAGGAAACTTACATATTCAACAATGCCGCCTTCGTAATGGTAAGAGTTTTCAATCGCAACAGCGCCTCTGGCATCGATAATCGTAATTTTAATGCCTTTATTCAAGAATGCGAGCTGCTGAATTCTATTTCTGAGTATTTCATACTCGTATACTGTGGTTTCTGTGAAAACTAAGTGATCAGACTTAAAAGTGACGATGGTTCCTGTATGATCACTGGTACCATTGATGATGACATCTGTGACTGGGATTCCACGTTCATACTTCTGCTGATAAATATTCCCGTTACGCATGATTTCAACCAAGAAATTTTCAGATAATGCGTTGACGACTGACATACCGACCCCATGCAATCCGCCGGATACCTTGTAAGATTTTCCGTCGAATTTTCCGCCTGAATGCAGGGATGTCAAAATAGTTTCGACAGCTGGTCTGTTTGTCTTGGGGTGAAGATCAACCGGAATACCGCGGCCATCATCGGTAACGCGGACAATTTCGCCTGGAAGAAGTTCTAATAGAATATTGGTAGCATAACCACCTAAGGCTTCGTCAATCGAGTTATCGACGATTTCCCATACTAAATGGTGCAAGCCCCTGGAGCCTGTGCTTCCGATATACATGCCGGGACGTTTTCTTACCGCCTCGAGACCTTCTAATATTTGAATGTTTGATGCATCATAATTTGACATGGTGTTACTCCTTTTTCAAGTGGATCATTTGGATGTGTTCACCCTCAATGGGTAATGCACTATTCATCAATATCTGATGTTCCTTAGGGAGATGATTTAAAAACAATCTCTGTTTTTCCAAATCAAGTTCACTCAAGACATCGTCAAGCAGAAGTACAACCTGCTTGTTTGTTTTCTTTTCAATCAGCTTCAAAAGCGCCAATTTTAACGCGACAACGATTAGACGCTGTTCTCCCTGTGATGCATAACTCTTCGCATCAAAACCGTTAAAATCAATGTAGAAATCATCTCTGTGGGGTCCTGCATTCGTCGACTGGTAGAGGATATCCTGCTTTTGACTCTTGTGGAGATAGGTTCTAAATGCTTTTTCATCCACATCAGGTTCATAAATGATTTTGACTTGATGGTTGCTGAATAATGGGTAAATCTCATGAAGGTTTGTGTTCAACTCTTCTATGAACTGCCTGCGTTCCTTTATAATTTCAATTCCTGAATCATAAAGCTGATCGCCTAAGATATTCAAGAACGTCAAGTCATCTTCAAAACCAATCTTTTTTAGCAAGCTGTTCCGTTGCTTCAAAACATTTTTATAGGTATTCAACTGTCTTAAATAAATCTTGTTCAGCTGCATCCATTCCAAATCGAGAAATTGTCTTCTATTTGCAGGAGAACCTTTGATTAAATCCAAGTCTTCTGGAGCAAACATCACAACACGCAAATGACCGATGAAATCGCTGATTTTTCTTTTTTCAACGCCATTGATCGAAGCGCGTTTTCCGTTCTTTGATAATACAATTTCATAACGATCAGAATCTGTAGTTATTTTAACGGAAGCGAATCCTTCATTTCTTTTGATTAATTCCTTTTCATCATTGGTTCTATGTGATTTTGTTGTCGCACAAAAGTAAATGCTTTCCAAAATACTGGTTTTACCGGTGCCGTTCGCACCATGGATGTAAGCAAAGGGTTGATTGAATTTAAGTTCGATTGATTCGTGATTTCTAAAATTTCTAAGTGATATCTTTTGGATCATAAACAATCAGGTACTCAATCTTATTTACAACAACACGATCTCCGTTATAGAGTTTTTTCCCACGTTCAGTACGCTTTTCACCATTCACAAAAACATCGTTTTCAAATAAAAAAAACTTGGCTTCTCCACCGGAACCGATTGTGTCTGTAGCTTTTAAAAATTGTCCTAACGTGATGTATTCTGTTCTACTTTTGAATTTTTTCATTGCGTTGCCCTCTGTCTTCTTTTATATTATATCATAATATAAGGAAAAAACCATCATTTTCAGCATATTTTTTTCAGATAAATGGTCTAAATCATCGACATAAAAAAAAAGCCTTAAATTTGAAATTAAGGCTCTTTGGCTGGATTAGTCGATACGTACCGGTAAAATCAAATGCAGGAGATCTTGGTCTAAATTGCCTTTGATCACGAATGGTTTTACCTCTCCGGCAAACTGGATTTGAATCTCGCTTGAACTGAATGATTTCAGCGCTTCAACCAAATATCTGGAGGAAAACGCAATCTTGATTGCAGGTCCTGTGACATCAGATGATGGGATGATTTCTTCAAGCGCATCCCCGATTTCATTATTTGTTGAACTCATCTCAACGACATAGTCTGGACGAAGAGAAAGTTTGATGATATTGTAATTGGTTTCACGGTCTCTTGGAGAGAGTAAGGAAACACGTTCAACAGCTGCAAGCAATTCTTCCTTGTTGAATGGAATAATGACTGGGAATTCTGTTGGAATGATCCGTAATGTATCCGGATAAGTGCCTTCAAGAAGTCTGGTTTGGAATAGAATTTTGTTCATTTTAAACAAGACTTTATTGGGGTTGATGAAGAGTTCGACATCATCGTTATATCCATCAAGAATCTTGCTTAATTCTTCCAAGCTCTTGTTTGGGATTACAATGTCAAACATCTTGCTATGTGTTCTTAATTTAACGTTTTTTTGGCTTAAACGATAGCTGTCAGTTGCAACGCAATAGAGATTATTGTCGTGATATTTGAAATTAACACCTGTTAAAATAGGTCTCTTTTCACTGGTAGCAGTTGCATAGTTTGTTTCCTTGATGATGGTTTTAATCAATAAACTGTCTAAGACAATCGGATCATCCAAATCCAAGAAATCAATTTCAGGATAATCTTCAACGTCCATCAATCTGAGTTTAAATTCAGAGCGGTCAGCTTTAATCACAATCAATTTATCTTCAATCAACGCGAATTCAACACGTTGGGAAGCGATCTTTCTCATGATATCAATCAAGTAACGTCCAGGAATAGCAACCTTGCCTGGTTCTTTGATGTTTAAGGTGTGGTCATCAATTAAAACTTGAATGGCAACATCTGTATTGCTTGATGTTAAGAGAATGTGATCCTCATGAACATCAAACTTAACTGCATATAAAATAGGCAGTGGGGTTTTGGTTGGTAGTCCTTTTTGAACTATGAGTAATTGGTTTAATAATACATCACGATCAACACTGAAAATCATAGCGACGGCTCCTTTTATTTTTTAAGTTTAATCTTTAAATATTGTTATTACAATTGTGGGTATGTGGGTAAATCTTAGAAAGGCTTCACACTGCTATTATTATACCACATTTCCAACATTCTAGTAACATCTATTTTTTGTTAATTGAATCCACTTTTTTGATGATTGTGTCGACCGCAAGTCTAAGTGTAGGGTCTTGTTTAACATCATTATCAATCTTTTCACAAGCTGCAAGAACGGTTGAATGATCTCGATCTCCAAAGAGTGTTCCAATGGTTTTATATGGAATATTATACCGCGATTTAATCAAAAACATCGCAATATGTCTGGGAAGAATGTATTTTGAGTGTCTCTTCTTGCCGATTAAGTCTTCTAAAGAGATGCCATAGAAATCAGAAACGATGGATTGGATGCGGTCATAGTTGTTTTCATTTAAGGAGTCGCTCTTTCTCTTTGTTTTGAGAAGAGGCTCTAATGCTTCGTTAACACTTTCGACGGTCAGTTCAAGGTTGTTGGTCAGACAGTAGAATAAAACACGTTTTAAAGCACCTTCAAGCTCTCTGATGTTGGTAACGAACGAGGATGCGATGAAATCAAGGACTTCGGAAGGAATATCATGAATATCAGAGGATTCTGTAGCAAGTTTCCTTTTTAAGATTTCAATACGGTGTTCTAGGTCGGGTACTTGGATATCTACGGTCAATCCGACTTCGAATCTCGAGGTGAGACGCGTCATGATATTCTTTAATTCTGAAGCAGGTTTATCACTGGTAATGACAATCTGTTTATTTTGTTGATATAAGTAATCAAATAGTTTAAAGAATTCCATTTGAGTCTTCGTAGCACCGCCCATGATTTGGATATCATCAACGAGGAGTATGTCTATATCTCTATATTTGGAATTAAAGTCTTCCATTCTTTCCTTCTTTAATAGGTTGGCGAAGTCTTCAATGAATCCATCTGCTTTTACATATAAAACCTTTTGATTGATATTTTGATCCAATATATAGTTACCGATTGCCTGCATCAAGTGGGTTTTTCCTAATCCTACGTCTCCGAAGATGTATAATGGATTTGCTACAGCCCCTGGTTGATCGGCAACCTTCATTGCCATTCTGAATGCGAACATATTGGATTTTCCAACGACAAAGTTGTCAAATGCATAGGTAGCGTTCAAATTACCCGGTCTGTATTTGAGCCCCAAGTTTCTTTCAGGACTCGTTAAGGTCTCTTCAGGAAGAAGTTCTGATTCGGTGACAAACTTAAAACGGATTGGGGATCCGTTGTATTTGGCAGCCAGCTCATTAATCTTAGTTAAGTAGAGGCGATTGATTCTATTTTTTATAAATTCGGATGCAACAAGGACATAAACATGGCCGTTTGCATACTTGTGGGTAGACTTTAATGGTTCGAAGACATCAGCGTATGTTTCTTCGTTGAACGTACTTTCCAAATCATTTAAAATCTTAAGCCATAGCAGATCATAAGTATTCATTTTCAAACCCCTCAATTAATGTGAGTATAGAATAACATAAAAGAACGCTTTAATATAAAAAACTTATCAACAGTATTTGTGGATAACTAATTACAGAAATCTTAAGGAATATGGGTTGATTGTGGATAACTCAGGTATGATAACACCGTTGTAAAGCCAATTTATTTAGTTACACAGTAACCCACAATCGATAGAAAATGTGACTAAGTTTCCCACAAATTATTGGAAAAGCCGCTTTTGAAAATTGTATGAAAATACACATCATTTTCCAGCAAAAAAGAAAAGAAACGAAATTATCGGAAAAAACATGTTTATTGTTGACAAAAACAAGGTCTTTTAATATAATGATTAAGCATGGTTTCGCAAGAAAGGTGGTTTTATTTGTGAAAAGAACATATCAACCAAGTAAGCTTAAGCGCATCAAGACACACGGATTCAGAGCTAGAATGGCAACTGCTGGTGGCCGTCGCGTACTTGCCCGTCGCAGATTGAAAGGCCGCGCAGAATTAACTGTATAATTAAAAATTATTTTAAAACACTCGGACTACTCGTTAAAATAATAACATTTGTTATTTTTTGGGTAGTCCTATTCTTTTAAAAAACTATGAAAAAAGTATATCGCATAAAGAAAAGTAGCGAAATCGATGCGATTTTCAAAGAGAAAAAAGTCAAGGGTGACAGTTGTTTTGCGATTTATCAGTCTGATGATGTCAATGGGACTCATTTTCGATTCAGCTTGTCCATAGGAAAAAAATATGGAAATGCCGTTGCGCGCAATCTTTGCAAAAGGCGCATTCGAATGATCGTCAGCATGTTTCAGGGACAGTTTGTTAAAACCAAGCTGTTTGTTATTGTCATCAAGCCGGCGGCTAATACATTGTCCTATCAGGAAATGATGGACAAGTTAACCGTTCTATTTAAAAAATCAAAACTAATGGAGAATGCGAATGAGTAAAAAACTATTCTTTCTAGCTGTGATCTTGATGCTCGTTTTAAGCTTAGCAGCATGTTCAAATACAGATAACACTGTAAAGAGCATTGCAGTTAATGATCCTTACGGTCTAAACGGGGAAAAGCTCGTTTTCGATTATGAAGACCGCGATAACATCCTTTTCAAGGGTGAAAATGGATTATCCTATTGGAGTTTGACAGCATCTGGAACTGGTAGCTTGGTATCCTATGAAGGATCACTACCAACAACTGTAGTTGAAAATGAAGGTGTGCGCACGTACACATTTGAAGCTGAAGAATTAACGGTAAGCTTCCAGGTCTACATCATCCCGGAAATCATTGTAGGTGATCCAGATGAAGTTGTCATGGTTGCATTACGATTTGAAAAAGATAATGTCTTATCTCAAATCGGCGAATCTTTTGATCCAACCGGAATCAAAATTTACGCAGTTCAAAGAGATGGGGATATCACTGTACTGAATGGTGAAGATGTTGCTGAATCATTTGATGATGGCGGATATGAACCGCTTGGCGATGATGGATTCCACAACAAATATGGTTATGATGTAACGTACACGCACGAGGGAACAACTGTCGCTAAGACTTTTGAAGTCTATGTTGCAGGTGGAGAAAAACCGATTACTACCGGCGATGCAAGCTTCTTTGACTGGATTTTAGTCATTCCAGTTGCTTGGCTGATGAGCTTCTTCGGAGGCATCTTAGGCAATTCATTCGCTCTAGGTATTTTATTTACGACAATCGTCGTTCGTACACTTGCTTGGCCAATCTATGCGAAGAGCAATGATCTATCCATCAAGATGAATGTCGCTCAACCGGATATGCAACGCGTCCAGGCGAAATACGCAACCAGGAAAGATCCGCAATCCCAGCAGCAAATGCAGATGGAAATGATGGCAATCTATAAGAAACATGGCATCAATGTCATGGGTTGCTTAATGCCATTCCTTCAAATGCCGATCTTTATCGCAATGTATGGCGTCGTCAGACGTATTACGATTACAGGCGGTATGTATACTGAAAATGTTGCCAATACGAATTTTTTAGGAATCAACCTTGCGAATACTCAAGATGGAATTATCGGTATCGTACTTGCTGGCTTAGTTGGCGCTACGATGTTCATTCTTCAAAAGATATCAATGAAGAAGCCAAGCTATACGAAGAATACTGCAAAACACAATCCAAACCCACAAGCGGCACAGACTGAAAAGACAATGAAATTTGTCAGTTACTTCATGGTTATCATGATGGCGTTCGCTTCCTACCAGAGCAATGCGTTGGCATTGTACTGGATCTTCGGTAATATCTACTCATTAGGTCAAACACTTGTGAATAGAAAACTGAATGAAAAGAAGCATGAACATTTGATGCAGAAACAATTATTGGGGTGAGCATATGTTGAAAAAAGTAGAAGTTGAAGCTAAAAACCTAATTGAAGCTGAAAAGCTAGCTGTAGAACAATTGAAGATTCAAAAGGAAAAGATCAAAATGACAATCCTGACTGAAAAGAAAGGTTTGTTCGGTATTGGTTCTTCCGCAGTCTATGAAGCAACACCAAATGTCAATCTCGCAATTGAAGGCAAGCAATATTTGGAAAGCATTTTGAAAGCTATGGATGTTAAGTGCCAGATGGAAGTCAGAACAGTCGTTGAAGGTGAAGAAATTCACTATCACGTCGAAAGCGATGAAAATGCGCTTTTGATCGGCCGTGAAGGTCGTACGTTGCTCGCACTTCAATTCATGCTGAGAAACTATTTGAATGTGTTTGTTGATAATCATTTGATTATCTCGCTCGATATTGGAAACTATCACGAAAACAGAAGAAAACAACTAGAAATCCTAGCGACTAAGACTGCTAAGGAAGTTGCCCAAACGAGAATTGCTGTCAAGCTTGACCCGATGAACGCATTTGATCGTCGGATCATCCACACGAAATTAAGCGAGTGGAGAGACGTCATCACTGAATCAGAAGGCGAAGGCGAAGAAAGAGCTTTAGTCATTAAACCAAAGAATTCAAGATAAAAATCATGGATGCCAGCAAATGCTGACATCCTTTTTCTTTGAAGTAATATTAATTATTTCGAATTCGAAATAATATGGTTGTAGTTCAACTCTTTATGTTCTTAATCGAACGTGTTATAATATTATCAATCGTAAAGGTGAGAATATGCTAAGCTTCCTCAAAGTGAACATCAAGAACAAAAATAAAAAAAAGAAAAAGAAGATTCACATTTTTCGTGTCATCAAATTTTTATTATTGCTGATCATCGGAGGCATGGTGTACAGCTTAGGCGTTGCAGTTTCTGAAAATATCAGAGTTGACCGCACCATTGAAGCTTTTAAGGACCGAGCAGTCTTTGAAGAAGAAGTGAACTTTGAATATACATCAGGTGTATTCCAAGTTAGAAGATATTATAGTGTTTCACGTGAAACATCATATGAACTTCAAGATACCCGAAGTGTATTTTATGATAGCACCAGAAAGTTTTTAGGTCAAAAAGGTGATATCTATGTGACGCAAAAATCTCCTTTTCCTGATTCACCCGCCTTTCATCTCTTCATGTCTTATTATTTCGGCGGGCATGCAGCAATCAATAACGGGGAAAACAAATTTATCGAAGCGACTGGATTCCCTGAAGATGATGAAACAGTATGGGAAATCATCACTCAACCAGGAAATGAACCTAATGACTATAGCGTTACAGCTAGCTTGACTTCATCCAATTACTGGCTGAATCCAAGATATAGACCTGAAAACGCACCTGAAGTTCCATATTTTGGCAGAGGTTATAGAAAAGATTTTGTCGGACTCAGAGTCAAAAATTCAACCCAGGCTCAGATTGATGGTGTTGTCGAATATGGAATGGACAAGGTCGATGTTTCCTTATACAACTTTTTATTCTTCCTCGATATGAAATATAAGTTTTATTGCACAGACCTAGTCAGCAGAGCTTGGCAGCATGTCTTAATCGATGAAGAAGATCAGAGACAATATTCCAGATCGCTGAATGACGATGGCTTTATTACCTCAGTCAACGACATTATTTTGTCAGATGACACCTATATGACTGTCTATGTTGAGGTTATTGACGAGGTTTATCATATCTATTATTTAGAGGATATTTAGGAGGGGTACCATGATTGAAAATTATATCATTATCGGCTTGCTTGCCGTATTGATTATGGCTGTTATCTATTTGATTGTTTATACCCATAAGAATAAAGGAAATGATAAAAACGTCATCGATGAACAAAAAAGCATTCAAAGTGACTTAAAGATTTATTTTCAGAAGGAATATGGCGAATTGAAGTATGAAATGGGCAAATTATTCAGTGATTCCAGCAAAATGAATCAAAATGATTTATCAGCTTTTAAGGATAACATGATGCTTCATATCGATAACCAGCTTAGACAAATCAATGACAAGGTTGAATCCAGACTCGGCAAAGGATTCGAAGAAACGACAAAAACCTTCGCCAGCGTCACAGAAAGACTGATCAAAATTGATGAGGCTCAAAAGAAGATCGAAAGTCTTTCTACGGAAGTTGTTTCATTGAACGAGCTTCTGACAGACAAGAAATCCAGAGGTATTTTCGGTGAAGTCCAGCTTTATCAGCTCTTATCAGCCGTGATGGGAGACAGCAAACAGATGTATGAACGCCAAAAGACAATGTCAAACGGCTATATCGCGGATGCTTTGGTGCACGCACCGGATCCTTTGAACGATGTAGCGATCGATTCTAAGTTCCCTTTGGATAATTATAAGCGCATGATCGATAGAAAACTAGGCGATGCAGACCGTAAAAACGCTGAAAAAGAATTCAAAAGCGACGTTAAAAAGCATATCAACGACATCAAAAACAAGTACATCATCCCAGGTGAAACCGGAGATCAGGCATTCATGTTTATTCCTGCAGAAGCAATCTTCGCAGAGTTATCCGCATACCATGAAGATTTGGTTGAATATGCAGCCAAAAACAAGGTTTGGATGGTCTCTCCAACAACCTTGATATCAACGCTTTCGATGATTCAAATGGTGGTTAAAAACCTCCAAAGAGATGAACAAGCCAAGGTCATCATCCAGGAATTAATCAAACTCGGCGATGAATTCAAGAGATACTCGGAACGTTGGGACAAACTGAAAAAATCAATTGATAGTGTCTCCAAGAACGCAGAACAAGTCAATATAACTTCCAACAAGATCAATACCAAATTCAAGCATATTTCAGAAGCGAAATTTGATGAAATCGAAGACATCGAACCTGAAGAAATCGAGCTTGACACAGATAAAGATTCAGATTGACAAACAATGCATTAAAGTATATAATAGGGTATAAATCAATGATGAGAGAGTAATGATCTGACCTTTTGCCTAGAGAGCTGGAGATGGTGGAAACCAGTCAAAAACAGATGATGAAAAACACTCGGAGAGATAGAAGAAATCACTCGTGAAAGTAGAACTATCCGCATACCCGCGTTAAGGGTTTCAAGGGCTAGAATTCATTTCTAGAACTAAGGTGGTACCGCGTAAATTTACGTCCTTAGAATTTCTAAGGGCGTTTTGTTTTTATACCGAATCTACCGCTTTATCAAGCGGTTCAATCAAAGGAGATGTAACATGGAAACAACAGTAAAAAAGATCTATAGATCCGCATCAGCACACGTGAATAAGGAGCTTGTTTTATATGGGTGGGTTAGAAATAACCGCGCTCAAAAAGAGTTCGGTTTCATCAACTTTCACGATGGGACTTTCTTTGAAAGCGTACAAGTGGTTTATGAGGATTCCAAGCTGTCAAATTTCAAGGATATCCAGAAAATCAGAGTAGGAAGCTCCATCCTCGTCAAAGGACATCTTCATTTGACTCCAGATGCGAAACAACCATTTGAAATCAAAGCGGATAGCGTAGAACTTTTAGGAGATTCACCTGAGGATTACCCAATTCAACCAAAGAGACATTCAAGAGAATTTTTACGCGAAGTCGCACACTTGAGAGCGAGAACAAATCTGTTCCACGCAGTCTTCAGATTGAGAAGCGTCGCAGCGATGGCTGTTCACGAATTTTTTCAATCTCAAGGCTTTATCTACACCCATACGCCAATCATCACTGGCAATGATGGAGAAGGTGCGGGACAGATGTTTTCAGTGACCACGCTTCCTCTTGAAAAAGTACCGTTCAATGAAGAAAAGAAAGTTGATTTCAAGAAGGATTTCTTTGGCAAGAGAACCAATCTGACCGTAACCGGACAGCTTGAAGCTGAAGCGTTCGCGCTCGCTTTTAAAAATGTCTACACGTTTGGACCAACCTTTAGGGCTGAGAATTCAAATACGATGAAGCACGGTTCTGAATTCTGGATGATTGAACCCGAAATGGCGTTTGCCGATCTTGAAAAAAACATGAAAACCGTTGAAGAAATGGTGAAGTTCATCATTAAATATGTCTTTGAAAAGCTTCCAGAGGAAATGGTGTTCTTCAACCAATTCGTTGAACCTGGATTGACCGATCGCTTGATGAAGGTGTTGAACACTCCATTTGCCCGCGTCTCCCATAAAGAAGCCATTGATATCCTGCTTGCCAGCAATGTGAAATTTGAAAATACACCGACCCATGGTCAAGACATCAATACCGAGCATGAAAAATACTTGACTGACAAGCATTTCATGGGACCTGTATTTGTTATTGACTGGCCAAAGGATATTAAAGCGTTCTACATGAGATTGAACGATGATCAAAAGACGGTTGCAGCTATGGATCTTCTCGTTCCTGGAAGCGGTGAGCTTGTCGGAGGATCACAAAGAGAAGAGCGTCTTGATTATCTGCTCAAACGCATGGAAGAGATGCATGTCCCTAAAGAAGATTTGAACTGGTATATTGATCTAAGAAGATTTGGCGGATGCGTCCATTCTGGATTCGGCATGGGCTTTGATCGTCTGATCATGTATCTATCTGGTGTCGAAAACATCAGAGATGTCCTTCCTTTCCCAAGAACACCAAAGAATTGCGAATTCTAAAAAGGCCGAAAGGTCTTTTTTTTATACAGGGTCCTTTGATTCTGTGTTAAAATATGTTTGGCTTATTAAACAAAGGTTTAATATCATGTACAGGAGGAATATGCATGGAAAAACTAACACTATATGGATTTAACAATCTGACCAAAACACTCAGTTTCAACATTTACGATGTGTGCTACACAAGGACTGAGGAAGAGCGAAAAGCATACATTGATTATATCAATGACCAGTATAATTCTGAACGTCTAACCAGAATATTGACCGATGTTACAAAAATCATCGACGCCAACGTTTTAAACATCGCAAAACAAGACTACGATCCAATTGGAGCGAGCGTCACCCTCTTGATTTCTGAAGAATCTGTCCACACCGAATATATTGATCCATCCTGCAATTTAGGTATTTTGCCGAAAAAAGAATCCGTCGTCGCGCATTTAGATAAAAGTCACGTGACTGTACATACCTATCCAGAAAGCCATCCAGACCACAGTATTGCCACATTTCGAGTCGATATCGATGTTTCAACGTGTGGAAAGGTATCTCCAATCAAAGCGCTCAACTACCTGATTCAAAGCTTTGATTCTGATGTCATCATTATGGATTATCGTGTCAGGGGATTTACTCGTGATCTATCAGGAAAAAAGTTATATATGGATCACGAACTACACTCCATTCAGGATTACATCGATAAAACCATTTTGGAAAGATATACGACGATTGATGTCAACTTGGATCATTCCAATATTTTCCATACCAAGATGATGCTGAATGAATTTGTTTTAGATAATTACATCTTTAATGTCACCAGCAATGATTTATCGAAACCCGAAAAGGTGAAAATACAGGCTGAAGTCAACCGCGAGATTGCTGAAATATTTTATGGCATGAACATTCCAACCATGAAAGGCGGGGTCAAATGAGCTGGTTTACAGAAGATTGGACGCCGAATATCCGTTTTTCAGTCAAAATAAAACAACACCTCTATAGCGAAAAAACAAAATTCCAGCACATGGACTTTTATGATTCTTTTGAGCTTGGTAGATTCTTTACGCTAGATGGTATCATGATGGCCAATGAAAAGGATGAATTCATCTATCATGAAATGATTATTCACACCCCGATGTCTGTTCACCCCGATGTCAAGCATGTTTTAGTTATTGGAGGAGGGGACGGAGGAAGTGTCAGAGAACTCACGAAATATCCTTCCATCCAATCCATCGACATGGTTGAAATCGATGAAAGAGTCGTTATCGGATGCCAATCCTACTTTCCGGTCACAACCACAGGATTCAAAGATCCACGTGTCCATTTCTTTTTCGAGGATGGGTTATCTTATGTCAAAAACAGCAATAAAACCTATGATTTGATCATTGTCGATTCAACAGATCCCGTAGGACCCGGCGAAGGCTTGTTTTCAAAGGAATTCTACGATAATTGCTTCAGAATACTCTCTCTCGATGGCATTTTGATCAATCAGCATGAAAGTCCGTATTTCGAGAAAGAATCAAACGAGATGAAACGCGCACACAAAAAAATCAAATCCATCTTCCCAATCGCCATGGTCTATCAAGCATTCATCCCGACCTATCCATCAGGTCATTGGCTATTCGGATTCGCATCCAAAAAGTATCATCCGATTCAGGATTTTAAGACTTCAAAAATCAATCAAATGGGGTGCTTGACTAAGTACTATAATTCAGAAATCCATACAGCCTCATTCGCACTGCCTAACTATGTTAAGGATCAATTAAAAAATATATAAAAAAGAGATAAAACACCTTTTAGGTGTTTTTTTTGAATCCCCATATCGATTTCAAACTCTTGCATTGACAAAGCGCATTGAAAATACTATAATCTAATTACCCCTAAAAGCGCTTTCACAATTCTCGTTTGAAAAAATCGCGTAAATATTCCTAAATTACTTGCCTCCGACATTGTTTTTTTACAGGTATTATTGTATAATAAATTTGTTGAGGTGAGTAGTCTATGTTATACGTAAGATTAACTTTTCAAACGAATACCAGTGAAACGATTACTAACGTAATGCCATATCTGTAATTTAAGTGCTTTTGGGCTATCCATCAGTACTTTTCTTTTTTTAAAAAGTAAACAATATACATAAGGAGTATAAAGAGACAACATGGAAATCAGATTAGAAAATTTGACCAAGATTTTTACCGACAAGAACGGTAAAGAAACAAGAGCAGTTGACGACTTATCCATTACAATTCCCTCGGGAAAACTTGTTGGTTTGTTAGGACCTTCAGGATGTGGTAAATCGACCACTCTTTTTATGATTGCAGGATTACATAAACCATCAGGAGGAAAGATTTTCTTCGGAGATGACGATGTTACAAAATTAGCACCTGAAAAAAGAGGCATTGGTCTCGTTTTTCAGAACTATGCTCTTTATCCTCATATGACTGTTCGCCAAAACATCATGTTCCCTTTGGAAAACTTGAACATCAAGCGTGCCGAAGCGGATCAGCTCGTTGAAGAAATGGCTCAACTGGTTGGCATCGCCGATCAGCTTGACAAAAAGCCTTCACAACTTTCAGGCGGTCAGCAACAACGTGTTGCCATTGCAAGAGCATTGGTGAAGAAGCCACGCGTATTGCTTCT
>DOYO01000008.1 GCA_003518475.1 Acholeplasmataceae bacterium | reverse complement strand
AAAAGTAAAAATTAAGATGAATATAGAGAAAATAATACTATCAACACCAGGTTTTTGAGATAATGGTTTATTTTCAATATCTTGCGATTCAATGACTGATTTTTTATAATCTCCGAAAGTGAAATAACTTAATAATAATCGATTGCTGATTAACCAAGAAATATGTTTACTTTGATTTCTTTTGATTCTTCCTATCTCTTCTACACGTTCCTCACTATTTAGTTCTTGTAACAATTTCCAGTGCTTATAAGCCAAAATCGTATTGAATAAAAGTGATAATAGAGAAAAGAGAATATAAATCAGAATAATTAAAGCAACAATACTGAAAATAATCTCATGAATCATCTTGACACCCCCAAATACATAAACTAATTTAGTTCAGTATAACATATTTATTAACCTGCATTACATAGCGTAAAATTTTTTGTGAAAGTGAAAAACTGAATAACAGTCATAAAGTTGATAGAGAAGCATAAAAATTGTAGGTACTGATTCCATGTTGGACTCGGTGATTTTTAATCAGATGGTTCAAATCGTTCATATTCATCCAAACCAATCAATAACGCTGATAAAATCTACTTAGTAATCACCGTCTCTATATCATTTTTTAATCTTCCAAAGGGGCACAATGAGATTACTTTATTCATTTTAGATTTTGTAGCTTCAAACGAGTATTCAGTGTCATTATCAAACTTAAATGTATATTTTCGTATATACAGATCATAATCAACTCTGATTCGTTTCACCTGATGCCAATTGTATTGCGCAATTACTTTTTTATATTCTTGTAAGATTATTTTTGAGTTGCTGAATACAATTTGTTTTTTACTTGCAATAAGAATAATGACTCCATATATGACATAACCAAAGAAAACGATTAAAACGTATTCTAATAATGACCAATTATCAGCTCTATCTGGAGCATATGCGAGAATCACTACAAATGGCATCATAATAGCAACAAAATATATTTGGATTATGACGATTGAATACTTTTTTATCTTTATCACTTTGTTCCACCTCGTTATAATATAACATTAGTTTTTCTTCTTTTTATTTATTACATTGGACCTCTGTCAATAAAGTTGACAAGATAAGTGAGAATTTCTTGCTTTGTGTAATACACTCGATATGTTGACTATTAAAATGAATATCCTCGATATCCTTGGATGACAAATAATTTCAACTCACCCCTTTTTTCCCTAGAAGTTCATGATTTGCACTTTTTTCATTGTTTTAAAATTAATGTATTTCGAATAACTACAAAAATAAAAGGGTATAGAACTTCAATAATCATTCTTAAATTATTGATTTTAAAAAAATGGTGCCGAAAAGAGGACCCGAAGTTTATACATATATTTTTGGTGATTTATAGCTCTATGAAGCTTTCTTTTTCTAAACTGATGATTTAATACAAGAACTAGCGTCAGTTTTTCTTTATTCTATGCAATTCTTTGAAAATTTCTATCAGTGAAAAATCTTTGACAAGTTCGAATTGTTCTTGTGCTTGGATAGAATTGTTATCTAAAGGCGAAATTTTGGAATTGGTTTTTATACCTTTACTTTTACAATAATAGGCAATATTACTCATCTTCATTTTTATACTTCCTTCATCTTTTTCTATTCCTAAATTAATTACTTCGTGTACAGAAGTACCAACATGCTGATTATTTATTATATGATTCTTAATAAAAATCAAACAGCATATTTTATCATCAATAACATCCCATTCCATATTTTTCTCCTTTTAATAGCATTTATTAAATATTATCAAATAGAATAAACAATCTCAATATAGTGTATAGCCTTATAGGCAGTATGTACTTTTCAGAAACTACATTCCTTAATTTCTAGTTTGGAAATTCCTGGACCTCTGTCAATAAAGTGTACACACGAAGCATGACATTTGTTACTTTGAGTAATAAAATTTACAACGCATCTATAAAAGTGAATATCCTCGATATCCTTGGATGACAAATAATTTCAACTCATCCCTTTTTTCCCTAGAAGTTCATGATTTGCAATTTTAAGATTGATTTAAAATTCATATATTCCGAATGACTACGAAAACAAAAAGCTATTGAACTTCAATAATCATTCTTCAATTATTGATTACTAAAAAAATGGTGCCGAAAATAGGACTCGAACCTACGACCTGCTGATTACGAGACAGCTGCTCTACCACCTGAGCTATTTCGGCACTTAAAACATCTTCTTTTTTGCTTTAGGACTTACATAAATACTGATTGCTTCCTTATGTGTTTGAATAATAATATTGCCATTGCATGAATATTCCCCATCAGCATTCCATCTGACATTAGAACTTGTTTCTATTTCATATCTAGAAGATACTAAATGATGATCTTCTCTCAGTTGCTTTCCTCCCCTAATCAAAGAAGACAACAATCTGAATCTCCAAAGAGACTTCGCTCTCGTAAATAATCTCAACTCAAACAAACCATCATTCAGTTTGGAACTTGAGAAGTTAACCAACCTCATTCCGCCNNTTGATCGGATATCTATATTCTTGCGTTAAATCCTTCATCGCTTCAATGACGTAAGCTATATATCCATACTTCTTCAAGTGTCTTCTGGAAATATCATAACTGACTCTAGACAAAATACCTGAAGCTGCAGTATAGATAAAATATTGTTCATTAATCTGATTGACGTCCATTTTTACAGGTGTTTCATTAAATAGGATATCCAACGATTTTTTAATGTTTTTATTGATTCCGATGATTGCTGCTATATCGTTTGCTGTCCCGCTCGGTAAAATCGCCAATGCGGGTTTTTTTTCAGCATGCATGATTCCGTTCAAAACTTCATTGATGGTTCCATCTCCGCCTGCAACCAAAAAGACGTCATAATTCGCAGATTCTTCTCGAGCCACCCTCAATAAATCCTTGGGTGCCTTCGATTCATAAATCGACAATTCATGATTCGTATTCTTAAATTCCTGTTCGATGTATGATAAATGTGATTTGAATTTTGATCTTCCGCTCACCGGATTGTAAAGCAATAAATATTTCATATGATTTGCCCCTTGACGCTATTTTAACACAAATACAAAAGAAAAAAAAGAGTTGCGGAACAAACACGCAACTCTTTCAAATTATCTTAAAGGTCTATGCCAATTCATAGAATTTCGATACTGCATCATATTCCCAAAGCGTATTTCCGGTAAGTCCGCTTAACGTTGTTGTCCACCAAGTTTGGTTTAAACTGTTTAAATCAGCAATCATATAAGATGGATCCAATTGAACTGCCGTTCCTACCTGTTGTGTTGTAAAATGCGCATACACATTGATCAACGCTGGAGTAGATGTATTCAGATCCACATTTCTACGACCGATGATGCCGTGCCATCCATCAGAACCTGCATAAACAAACTCGATATCCGTAAATACATCTGTTGCTGATAGTCCGCCAAATCTATAATACCCAACAAGCGATCCAGCTGCTCTACCCTTCAAAATGCTATCTTCAATCACAACTCTTGTCAGCGTGATTGCAGCATTCGCATGATTTGTATACCCGATGACACCACCAATACCTGCGTCAGTCGTTGCTTGTGTGGATTCTGCACTGGATCCGAAAATGTATAAATCCGTGATTGTAACTGCATTATCCGCGCGTCCAGCAACCAATGCGACATTCTTTCCTGTATTGAGCGCTGTTGAATTGATGATTTGCATATTAGTGATGGTTAAACTGAATGTAGCATTACCTACAACAACACCAACACCTTCACCAGCTGTTCCGGTTGCAGAAGAGTTCAATATGTTTACATTTGTTAATGTCGTGATTGAATTCTCAATTCGACCAATCAAAACACCAACTCTACCGACTGCATTCACATCCACATTATCAATNNATTGTAAAGCCTTTACCATCAAGGACACCGCTGAATGTTGCTCCTGTACCCGACTGGGTCCAAGTAAATCCTGTAAAGTCAATGCTGTTACTTAATTCATAAAGGTATGCACTTCCAACAGTTGCCATATAGTAGAATTGTTCTTTAGTTGAAATTGCGATAGATGCTGGTGTTGTCCAAGTGGATACCAAATTCAGATTGGTCGTCACTGGTGTATTGAAGTCATAAATAACTCCGCCAACAGTCCATTGATCAAATATCAATTCTACAAACATCGGATGTATTGGTGCGACCGGTTGCGCCACCAATGCTCCATATGTCACTGAAACAGTATCTGTGCCATTGAATGTTACATCTAGTGAAATAGTTTCCCATACAGCAACCAGTTCAATNNGCAAGCATTCCATAGTTTACCATTTGTGAATCCACAGTTAAACCAACTACATTCGTAACGAAGCTGACTGTGCTTGCAGGAACTGTTTCATATTTCCCATACAAAGTCACATTTGCAGTGATGACATATCCTTCTTCCATCGGTATTGTTAATAATTCATCCATGAACCATCCAACAAAATTATAACCAGCTGATGCAGGTGCATCATGACTGAATACCTGGTCTTGTCTAACTTGAATGATTTCATTATCAATTGCGATATTGTAATCCAAGGTAACATCCATCAATGGTTTGCTGGATTGTAAGTAAATATCTAATGCGAAAATATTATTCGTATCCAATGACCATAATGCATGATCTACAAATACCATAAGGTTTGTGCTCCACCATGCTAGGTTTTCTGGAATTGCTACGTTGGTCAACGCTTGTGTTTGTGCGTGAACTAAAGCATTAGTCAACGATCCAAAGATTGTAGTTTCAACAATCTTATCCGTTTCGTTGTTCACCCTTCCAATCAGTCCAGCTGCGTTGATTGCTGCATTCGTGAATGTAACNNTAACAACTGATGCAATATTATCTCTAACATAACCGACAAATGCACCCGCAGCGACGTCAAGAACCGCTTCTCCTGTAACAGTAGATGTCACAGTGACACCTCTAACATAAATGTCATTTGCAATCAATGGAGCGCTATCTACACGACCCACAACACCACCGACATTCTTCTGACCGACTGAGGTCACTGTAGAATCGATAATCGAAACATTATTTAAATGTGTTTCTTTGGAAACAAGTCCGATCACACCGCCGACACCATTAGAATCGGCACCTGATACAGATGAATTCATAATGATGATATTGGACAGATAAGTAGGTGCAGTTTCAACTCTTCCCACTAAAATGCCTGCTCTGGCAGCTGTTGTTACAACAACATGATCAACAATCAAATCTCTGATGACTGCATTATTCGTTCTGGCAAATATTCCGCCATAACCGGCAGTCGCGTTGATTGTAATATTCTTAATGGTATGCATATTGCCATAGAGAACACCCTTGAAGGAAGCATTGGTATCAGTCCAAGTGAATGCAGCAAAATCCAAATCTGCAACCAAGGCGTAATGGAGTGTTGTTTCAACAGTCGCCAT
>DOYO01000037.1:10468-12834 GCA_003518475.1 Acholeplasmataceae bacterium | reverse complement strand
GAGAACTTATAAACATGCTCGCAGATCTCATGATAATGTCTTGAATCTGAGGTAGCGACCATGAGGTAGGGGGCTGCAATGACTTCAGGCCAGGTGAGATTGATTGCTTTACGGATTATTTGATAAGCATCATCGACTAGACTCGTCGATGTTGCTTCTGAAACGCCTGTAATTTCAAGTTCAATGTTGGGGTTGTTCACAATTCTTTTTACCTTTTTAACAATCTCTTCAGAGGTTTCATCAGGCCGTAACCTGTAATTCACTCCGATGGAAGCTATAGAAGGGAGAACGTTGATCGCATCACTTCCTGNNGCAATCAGCTTAACCAAAGGCATGAACAACCATAAATTCGCGAATAAAATCTTGATTGGCAAGGACTTGGAATAAGGTGCTATTGTATTGAATAATGATCTGACTGGATATGTCATTTTCAGCTTGAACGCTTTATGATTATTCAATTTGGTGACTGCTTTTGAAAGCTCTGTAACCGGTGTATCTTTTGGAGGAGTAGAAGCGTGGCCGCCTTTAGATAAGGCAGTCATTTTCAGGTTCATGAATCCTTTTTCAGCAATGCCCACAACAGCACATTTCTTAGCAACTCCAGGAAACATTTTAGCAACAATCGCTCCCCCCTCGTCAAGGACCATATAAGGCTTGATGCCTAAGTCCTTCAAGTGATTTTTAATTGCAGGAGCGGATGGTCCAAATATTTCTTCATCGCCTGAGAAGGCCAAATACAGGTCATTTTTGAAAATCTTTCCATGGTGGAGCGCATACTCTACAGATTCCATCACGGCATTCAAACTGCTCTTGGTATCGAGTGCGCCTCTGCCATGAACATGCGTATCTGTAATCTTTCCGCTGAAGGGTTCATGATTCCATTTTCCTACTGCGGGGACGACATCATAATGTGACATCAAGACGATAGGAAACTCACTGGATTCACCCTTGATTTTAAAGAGCATTCCAGCTTCATGCTGACTGTATGTTCCCACTTCAGAAATCTTTGGATAACGTTCTTTGATATACTGTCTGAACTGTTCAAAAACAACGCGGTCAACCTTGGTTTCATCAAGGTTGGACACAGTCTTGAATTGAAGCATTTTGGATAAAGATTTCACGACTCGTTTTTCATCGATGTCATGCTTTTTTTCCATTTCAGGATAGATGACTGGTTTGAATTGAATGGTTCTAAAAGTGATGATTAAAATGATGAAAAACGGAATTAGCAGTAATGCATACCATTCCATTATTTGATCTTTCCTTTCTTGTATAACAAACTAGCCGTTGCTAAGGAGAGGGCTACACCTACGGGTACCATGATGCCAACTAGACCGCCGCTTCCTGGAACAAAGAGGAAGAAGATGATCATAAAAATCAATGGGATGATGGCGACTTGCCATCTCTTCATGATATAGACAATACCGAGCGCACCAAATAATGCAGGAATGATATTATCAAATGCAGGTTTTAATGTGGGTGATTCCAAAAGAGGGGTGAGCGGAATAATCAGTAAAGCTCCGACTAAAATAATCAATGTGGTAATAATTGAACTGGAAGCGACAGCGATGGTCGAAATGACATCGCCCTTTTCAGTTCCCTTTTCAATACCTAAAGCATCCTGCGCATTGAGCGCTGCCGGAACCTTCAAATTGGTCAGGTTGCCAGTCACGAAAGCGAGATAGCTTCCTCCTGTACCTAACATCGGACTGAATGTAAATACCTCAATGGTTGTTACCGGCCAGAAAATAATCGCAGTTGCGAAAAATCCTGGTAAAAACTTATCGAAAGTCGGCCATACGCCAGTCACGATGCTGATCATCAGTGGTGCTGTAATGAATAATGCGAGCGCGCCTAACATAAAATATCTGCCTTCAAAATGCAGTTGATCCTGATATGTTCTTTTCATGTTATCTTACCCCCAAACTTGCAAACAAGATGGCTAGCGCCATCGCACTGATCATGGAAAGAGGGAGAGCATAATTCTTAAGCCAATCCCACTTGAACTTTTTCATTAAGATACCAAACACCATGATGAGAACTGCAGAAGATACCAAGACTAAGATGGCAAGAAGAGAAATATAGGGTTCTTCACCTTCAACAACCTTTGGTGCGAGTACATAGCCCACAAACGCAGAAATCATCCCTAAGAAGAGAGCATCCATCATGATGCTATTCCAAGAGGAATCCTTGTCTTTGATTTGTTCCATCCGACCACGCATTTTCTTAAAGAATAAAGGAATGATTAAAAGCGGTGGAATACATCCGAATGTCATGACCCATAACGCAGTGATCACCATTTCAGGAGTTAACACATCACCGATATTCATACCATAAACGCCGTTAATGACATTGATTGCTGCTGG
>DOYO01000037.1:0-10444 GCA_003518475.1 Acholeplasmataceae bacterium | reverse complement strand
TTTCTAGCCTTGATGAGAAAAATGGCGGACTGTAATAGGACATAAGCAAAAATAATGCCTACAATCGTATAAACCCACCAAGAATTTAGGAATGCCATAAAAGTATACCCCGTTTTCTATTGTTTTATTTAATTATATAATGAAACAATCATTTCCGATAGTGTGAAAAACAGAATGACTCAAATCCATATGACGATGTTCATTTTCCACTTAAAATGATTGATTTTTTACGGCTATAATGGAATTGAATTCCAGATTAGCCGTAAAATTGAACTTTATGATAAAAAAAAGGGAATCTGCATTCCCTTTATATCTTTACTGAACGATTTGTTTTTTCATACCGATTGATTTTGAAACTGTCAGAATAATTCCAAGTGCTATGGAGAGATAAGCTGCCATCAATACTCTATAGTTTTCAGGAAGCATGAATGTGATTGTATGCGCAGGTATCCAAAATAAAGGTATCGTTTTTAAAACGACGAAACTAATGAATGTCTTGAAGTTGATCCGCTCAATCACATCATTCAACTTCACATGTCTCATCTTGATTAAGTTTCCTTCACTTAAGAATATATAACCATCTGTAACCCTGTGTAGCAGCATGAAAGTCGGTGCGAAAAAGATATTCATGATGGTACTGATCAATAGCGCTGTGAGAAGAGATGAAACAAAAGATGCTTCNNCCTTTTTCCGAGAAGTATGAACCATTCTTGATTCTATTCACCAAAAGCTCACCCATGCTCGCCAAAATCGCAGTCTTGATGAATCCCATGAGATATGGGTAATCAGAAGTCAATTGTTCAAAAATAATCCTTGAACTTTTAATCATCACAACAAGCGTTAACAAAACAATTACAACCACCCAAATGATATCCTTCTTTTTCATATGATCCTCATTTCAAACGTCATCTCTTGATTTTAAGTATACAGGACACCCATCTATTTATCAATATAGAAAAGCCTGATTCCATATTCTGGAAACAGGCTTGATTTTGAAATTAAACGATTTTTTTAACTCTGACTTTTTTAAGCTTCGCAAATTTTGGAAGACCATCTACAAGCTTCGCCTTGGATTCACCTTGAATCAAAGGAGATGCATAATCGATGAAATCCTGAGTCATGCCTTTTCCATCTGGCAAGATCCAATTAAGCGGAACCTTTTGTTCAGTGTTTGCAGCCAAACTGAGTGGCAGCAACACATATTTGATCTTATAAGGATTAGAAGAGATTCTCTTGAAACCGACCATCTTGTCAGTTGTGCCTTTTACAGCAGCTTGAACAGCTTTTTTACCTGAGTTAAACGCTTCTTCAACGTCAACCTTGCTTGCTAAATGCGCAGCAGATCTTTGAAGCAATGAAAATTCAATTGCTCTAACCTTAGCTTTTGTTCTCTTGCCGATTTCTTCAGCCAATACCTGAGCAGTACCACCCAATTGGGCATGACCGAAGGCATCTTTTTTCAATTCTTGGAATAATTCAGGAATGTATTTTCCATCTTTTGTTTTAATTCCTTCGCTGACAGCAACAATAACCTTGCCCTTTTCAGCAAGAATTCTTTGAACTTGAACAAAGAATGAATCAAAATCAAATGGAACTTCTGGCAGATAAATCAAGTCTGGACCCTGACCTTTAGCTTGCGCAAGCGCAGCAGCAGCAGTNNTCATGATATAGTTCCATCAATGTCGTTGCTACATATTTTGCAGCACTTGCATATCCGGGTGAATGATCTGTAGCATTCAAGTCGTTATCGATTGTTTTTGGAACGCCCATGACGTTGCAATCATAACCTGACTTCTTAAAAAACTTACTGATCTTATTGCAGGTATCCATCGAATCATTTCCGCCATTATAGAAGAAATAACGAATATTATACTTCTTAAAGACTTCCAATAGACGCTTGTATTCTGAGTCGTCAATTTTTGGATCCTTCATCTTGTAGCGCACGCTACCGATGGATGAAGAAGGTGTATTCTTGAGTAGCATCAGCTCTTCAAGAGTTTCTTCTTTCATGTCATAAAAATCTTCATGCAAAACACCTTTAATACCGTGAACCGCACCATAAACAGCTGTGATGTTCGGTTGCTTCAAGGCTTCAACGAAAACGCCTGCTGCGCTGGCGTTGATCACGCTTGTTGGTCCACCTGATTGTCCTAGGAGCGCTGCTCCGACTAAATTCTTCATGTAATCACCATTCTTTTTCTTTTATTTTTACCATAATCATTTTAACACATATTGAACATATTAATGATGAATATAACAAAAAATACGTTTTCATAATTTACCAAAATGTAGTGCCATACCATTCAATTCATACTATGTATGTGATATAATGAGTTTGGTCTACGTTTTTTTATGTTCAAGGGAGCAAAATAATATGAAAATTGGTGTATTGACATCAGGTGGAGACGCACCTGGAATGAATGCCGCTGTACGTGCAGTTGTACGTGCGGGTCTGACATACGGACATGAAATTTATGGAATTAAAGACGGGTATTCCGGAATGATCAATGATGATATGGTTTTACTCACATCACACAGCGTATCTGGTATGTTAAGCTTGGGCGGAACATTTTTAGGGACATCAAGAGCTCCTGAATTCTTAAAAGAAGAAGTCAGACAGATTGGTGTCGACAATCTTAAAAAAAGAGGCATTGAAGGATTGGTTGTCATCGGTGGAGATGGAACTTATCGCGGTGCGATGGATTTAGCGCGCATGGGCATCAAATGTATTGGTTTGCCCGGTACGATTGATAATGACATTGCGGGTACTGATTTCACAATCGGGTTCCAAACAGCCGTAGAAACCATCGTGGATGCTATAGACAAGCTGAGAGATACATCCACATCTCATCAACGATGCTCAATCGTTGAAACCATGGGAAGACGCTGTGGCGATTTAGCTTTATTCGCTGGAATTTGCGGTGGTGCTGAATTCATCATCACACCTGAAAATCCAATGGATAAAGAACAAATGTTTAAAAGATTAAGAGAACATAAAGCAGCAGGAAGAAGACACGCGATTGTTGTCATCACTGAAAAAATATTGGATGTGCATGCTTTGGCTGAAGAAATTACAGAAAAAGCTGGATTCGCTTCCAGAGCGACTGTGCTAGGATACATCCAACGCGGAGGCTCACCATGTCCAGAAGACCGTATTTTGGGTTCTCGTATGGGTACCTATGCTGTTGAACTCTTAAATGATGATGTTTACGGAGTATGCGTAGGTGTCAGAGATTCAAGAATGGTGCATCTGCCATTCGCTAATGTCGTCGGTCAGCAAAGACCGAAGAATGAACTTTATAAGTTGGTTAAAAAGATTTCTTAGGAATCGTTAAAATAACAATATTTAAAACATAGAAAGGAAGTTACAATGACTAAATACGTTTATTTATTTAGAGAAGGCAAAGCTGAATTGAAGAACCTTCTTGGTGGTAAAGGTGCGAATCTAGCTGAAATGACATCACTAGGCATGCCTGTTCCACAAGGATTTACAGTAACGACCGAAGCTTGTAATGATTATTATGCGAAGAAGAAGGTTATCGCACCCGTCATCATCGATCAAATCATGGCAGCATTGGCAATTACTGAAAAGGAAGCTGGTAAGAAGTTTGGAGATAAGAATGATCCATTCTTAGTATCCGTGCGTTCAGGAGCAAGAGCATCTATGCCAGGTATGATGGACACCATCTTAAACCTCGGTTTAAATGATGATGCTGTTGTAGGATTGGCAAAATTAACAAACAATCCAAGATTTGCTTATGACTCTTATCGCCGTTTCATCCAAATGTTCTCTGATGTCGTCATGGATATCGAAAAATCAAATTATGAACATTTATTGGAAGAAATGAAGCATAAGAAGGGCGTTGAATTGGACACTGAACTTGATGCAAATGATTTGATCAAGCTGGTTGAACAGTACAAGGCTAAGTATCTTGAATTAAAGGGACAACCATTCCCACAAGATCCAAAAGAACAATTGATTGAAGCGATTACCGCAGTTTTCAGATCATGGGACAATCCACGTGCGAACACGTACAGAAGATTGAATCATATTCCTTACGAATGGGGAACAGCAGTCAACGTCCAAGGCATGGTCTTTGGTAACATGGGTGAAGACTCAGGTACTGGTGTTGCTTTCTCAAGAAACCCATCAGACGGAACCAATGAATTATATGGTGAATACCTATTTAACGCACAAGGTGAAGACGTTGTTGCCGGTATCCGCACACCAAAACCAATTTCTGAATTAAGAACAGACAATCCTAGATTGTATGAAGAATTCTTCAATATTTCCAAGAAGCTTGAAGCACATTACCGCGACATGCAAGATATGGAATTTACCATCGAAAGAGGTAAATTATATATGCTTCAGACACGTAACGGCAAGAGAACTGCTCAAGCAGCATTAAAGATTGCCATTGACTTGGTTAAAGAAGGCGTTCTAACAGAACAACAAGCAGTGTTGAAGGTTGAACCTTCTCAGCTTGACGCACTTCTCCATCCTCAATTCAATCCTAAAGCTTTGAAAGAAGCTAGAGTCATTGCAACTGGCTTAAATGCATCCCCAGGTGCTGCAACAGGTCGTGCGGTGTTCACTGCTGACCGTGCAAGAGAATTAAAGGCTCAAGATGGTCTTCCAGTCGTTTTAGTACGTCAGGAAACATCTCCAGAAGATATTGAAGGCATGATCGTTTCCTCAGGTGTCTTGACATCCAGAGGCGGTATGACATCTCACGCTGCAGTCGTTGCACGTGGCATGGGTACTTGCTGTGTTGCCGGAGCTGGTTCTGTTCATGTGAATGAAAAGAAGAGAGAATTTGAAGTTAACGGAGAAATCTTTAAAGAAGGCGCTTGGATTTCATTAGATGGTTCTACTGGCAAGGTTTATGGCCAAAAGGTAGAAACGATGGATGCAACCGTTTCAGGAGATTTTGAAACATTGATGACTTGGGCTGACAAGTATCGCGCACTGCAAGTGAGAGCGAATGCTGACAATCCTAAAGATGCGAGAGTCGCTTACAAGTATGGCGCACAAGGTATCGGATTATGCCGTACTGAACATATGTTCTTTGAAGCAGACAGAATTCCAGCAGTGAGAGAAATGATCGTTGCTAAGAATCTTGCTGAAAGAGAAAAGGCGCTTGCTAAGCTTCTTCCTATGCAAAGACAAGACTTCATTGGCTTATATAAGGAAATGAAGGGTTATGCCGTTACCATCAGATACTTGGATCCACCACTACACGAATTCGTTCCAACCGCTAAAGCTGATATTGAAGCATTGGCTAAGGAAATGGGATTGACTTATGAAATGTTACAAAAGACTGTTGATGATCTTCATGAAACAAACCCAATGTTAGGTCATCGTGGCGTTCGTCTATCTGTCACTTATCCTGAAATCGCAGTCATGCAGACACGTGCTGTCCTTGAAGCTGCTATTCAGGTGAATAAAGAAGGCATGAAGGTTGTTCCTGAAATCATGATTCCACTTGTTGGAGAATTGAAGGAACTTAAGTATATCAAAGATATCGTTGTTGCNNGAAATTGCGAAAGAAGCTGAATTCTTCAGCTTCGGTACCAATGACTTGACACAGATGACGTTCGGTTTCAGCAGAGATGATGCTGGCAAGTTCTTAGGCGATTATTATGAAAAGAAGATATTCGCAAATGATCCATTTGCTCATATTGACCAACAAGGTGTTGGTAAATTGATGGAAATGGCTGTTAAGCTGGGTAAGCAAACAAGACCTGATATCAAGCTTGGTATTTGTGGAGAACATGGTGGAGATCCAATCTCTGTTGAGTTCTGTCATAATATCGGACTATCCTATGTGTCCTGTTCACCATTCAGAGTTCCAATTGCAAGACTTGCTGCTGCACACGCAAACATCAAGAATCCAAGAAAATAGTACTGATAAAGGATGCTGAACCAGCATCCTTTTTTTATGTGAAAAATTATATTGTGTGAAAGATGTGTATTTGTTGACAAATCAACAAAAAACAAAGATAATGGTATCAGTTTGCAATTAGAGGTGGATTATGCTAAAAATATTTAAATTCTTCAAGTGGTATCACTGGATCTTTGTTCTTGCCATTGTCGGTTTCGTTTACGGGCAGGTACAAATGGATCTTTTACTCCCTGAATACATGGGTAAAATCATCATATTGATTGTTCAGGGCATTCAAACGGGAACTTCACAGACATCAGCAATCCTAGATGAGGGTGGCATGATGTTATTGATTACTTTAGGCAGTGTGACTGCGACAGTTGTCGTGAGTTATATCGCAGCGCGTCTGGGAACCAGACTTGCAGCAACTACGAGAAGAAATCTGTTTCATCACGTTCAGGGGTTTTCTTCTGAAGAGATGAACAAATTTTCTACGCCTTCATTAATCACCAGAACAACCAATGACGTTCAACAGGTTCAAATGACGTTGATCATTATGCTTCGTATGTTGATTACCGCTCCAATCATGGCGATATCTGGAATCAACAAGATTACAAATATCAATACGACCATGTCGATGGTCGTCATCGGCGGGGTTGTTGCGATTATTGTTTTGATTTTAACAATCTTTATTTTGGTTGGACCAAGATTTTCACGTCTGCAGAAACAAACTGATGACTTGAACCAAGTCACCAGAGAAACACTGACAGGAATCAGAGTCGTTAGAGCGCATCATGCTGAAGATATTCAATCTGAGAAGTTTGAAGAAGTGAATACCAATCTGACAAAGACCAATATCTTCGTCAATACGGCAATGAGCTTCATGATGCCAGGCATGAGCTTTATTATGAACAGCTTGAACCTCGGATTGATCCTAGTCGGATCCTTATTGATTTCTGATAATCTTTTGGGTGCCAATCCTGTGGAAGGATTGTCGCTCATGCTCCAATTCACTTCCTACGCGATGATCATCTTAATCGCGTTCATGATGCTGATCATGCTCTTCATCTTTTTACCAAGAGCATGGGTATCCGGAAAAAGAATCATGGAAGTTCTTGAAACAGATTATAAGATTGATGACAAATATGCAGATTCTACGAGACAAGACTTGAATGTGGAAGTAGAATTCATAAATGTCAGCTTCAAATATCCCAATGCTGAAGATTACGTTCTAAAGAACATCAGTTTTAAAGCGAAGAAGGGTGAAACGTTGGCCTTCATCGGATCTACCGGATCCGGTAAGTCCACCATCATTCAGCTCATTTTAAGATTCTATGATGCATCTGAGGGTGAGATTCTCATCAATAAGAAAGCCATCAAGACCTATACCCTCTCTGATTTATACGAACTGATGGGTTATGTTCCTCAAAAGGGTAATCTATTCAGCGGAGATATCAAATCCAACATCACCTTAGGAAACGAATCAGCAACAGAAGAAGAAGTTCTCCATGCCCTTGAAGTTGCACAAATCAAGGATTTCGTTGATGAATCTGAGCTTAAACTAAAACGTCCGATCGATCAAGGCGGAACCAACGTTTCAGGCGGTCAGAAACAAAGACTTTCAATCGCTCGCGTTCTTGTAAAAAAGCCAAGCATTTATATTTTTGACGATTCATTCTCCGCACTCGACTATAGAACCGATAAATCCCTTCGTAACGCGCTCAAGAGCGAAACGAAAAATGCCTTAAAAATCATCATCGGCCAACGGATCGGCACCATTTTAGATGCTGAACAAATCATTGTTTTAGATGAAGGTGTCATTGTTGGAAAGGGTACCCATAAAGAACTACTAGAAACATGCAAGCCTTACCAGGATATTGCATTCGCACAACTGTCGAAGGAGGAACTATCCCATGTCTAATGAACAGAAGAAACCAATAGGTCCTCAGCAGGGACCGATGGGACAAGGACCGAGAGGCATGATGGCTGGTGGTGAAAAACCAAAATCCATGAAATTAGCCTTGAAGAAACTGATCCAATACTTAAAAGCATATATTCCTCAGCTTCTTTTCATCATGGTGTTCGCCATGATGGGTGCGGCATTCGGAATACTTGGACCTAAGTTGCTCGGTGAAATCACCAATGAAGTACAAGCCGGCATCGGATTCAATCCTTTGATAGGCGAGTGGATCATCAACATCGACTTTACAGCAATCTATCAAATCGTCTTCATTCTTGCAGGGTTATATCTTGCAAGCTATGCGTTCAATTTAACGCAAGGCATCATGATCAGCAGATTGACTCAAAAGATAACAAAGACACTCAGAACAGATTTATACCAGAAGATGGATAAGCTGCCACTTAAATACTTTGATAAGACCAGCCATGGAGATACGCTTTCCAGAATGACCAATGATATCGATACGATCGGTCAAGCATTAAATAGTTCTGTCTCACAGTTGTTTTCCTCGATTACGCTCATTATTGGTGTCTTCATCATGATGCTCACCATCAGCTGGCAATTGACATTAGTCGCACTCGTTTCTTTACCGTTATCTGCATTTATTATCCGCCTCATTATGAAGCGTTCACAAAAATACTTCAGAGGGCAACAAAAGACTTTAGGGAAGTTAAACGGACACATCGAAGAAGCATATTCTGGACAGCAAATACTAAAATCATTCAAGGCTGAAGGGAAATCTCAACAGATCTTTGATGCACATAATAAGGATTTATACAATACATCCTGGAAGAGCCAATTCTTTTCAGGTCTGATGATGCCGATCATGAATTTCGTCGGTAATGTCAGCTATGTCGCAATTTCAGTGCTTGGAGGAATTCTCGCAGTCTCAGGAAAGATCATGATCGGGGATATCCAAAGCATGCTTCAGTATGTGAGAACATTCAGTCAGCCTTTAGGACAAATCGCACAAGCGATGACGCAAGCGCAGTCCGCGCTTGCAGCATCTGAACGCGTTTTTGAATTCTTAGCTGAAGAAGAAATGAGCATTGAAAAGGATACAAGAGAACTTCGTCAAGTCAAAGGCGATGTTGAATTCAAGCATGTCAAGTTCGGATATAATCCGGAACTTGAAATCATTCATGATTTCAATGTGAAGATCAAGGCAGGACAGAAGGTTGCTATTGTGGGACCTACTGGAGCTGGAAAGACAACGATCGTCAATTTGTTGATGCGTTTTTATGAAGTGAATTCAGGAGATATATTAGTTGACGGGGTATCTACGAAGGACATGTCAAGAACAAGCGTTCATGAGCTCTTTGGCATGGTATTACAAGATACTTGGTTATTTAAAGGAACCATTAAAGATAACTTGATTTACGGCAAGAGAGATGCCACCATGGATGAAATCATTGAAGCATCGAAGACAGCGAATGTTCATCACTTCATTAAATCATTGCCATTCGGCTATGATGCGATCTTGGATGAAAACTCACAAATTTCACAAGGACAGAAACAGCTTTTAACCATTGCGAGAGCCATGGTCGCTGATGCTCCAATGTTAATCTTGGATGAAGCGACATCCAGCGTGGATGTCAGAACTGAAATATTGATTCAAGAAGCGATGGATCGCTTGATGAAGGGTAGAACAACCTTTGTCATCGCACACCGCTTATCAACCATTAAGAACGCAGATATCATCTTGGTATTAAAGGATGGAAACGTCATTGAAACAGGTCATCATCAAGAACTCTTGGATCGAAAAGGGTTCTATGCGGATCTCTATAATTCCCAGTTTGAACTGGCTTAGGTGAAGAGATGAATAAAGATATATCCTTACTCCCAATGCTATTTGCAGCATTACATAAAAAAATGATGGAGCAGCATCAAAAGATACTTGCAGCCAATAACTTAAGTAAAACCCATCTGCCTTACTTAATGATTTTGAATGACAACCAAGATGGCTTGATGCAAAACGAAATGAGTGAAATGCTCTTTCTGGATAAAGCCCATACCTCAAGATCATTAAAAGAACTTCAAGAAAACGGGTATATCGTCAAAGGCGATGTTAATACCTATAAGAATAAATTCAGATTGACAGATAAGGGAATTGATATCGCTAAGACATTTAAAAATCAGAATGCCTTGATTCGTCAAAAGGTTTTTGAAACATTGAATAAAGAAGAAATTGATCAGTTAAGCAACATTATTTCCAAGTTATATAAAGCGATTGAATGAATTGGATGCTTAAAAGATTGATCAAGATTGTCATGTATTTTTAATGAGAATTTTATATTTATTGAGATTTCATAAAACTAAATAGCAAGTCAGAAGATTATGGGTATAATCTTCTGACTTTTTCTATAGAATAAAGTTAAATAATTGATTTTTGAGAAAAAACGAGCAATTCTCTTTAGAATTTTGTTGAATAGGACATATACGCCCTGTTTTAATGGTATTATTCTTGATAAAATGTCAATATAGAGTTTTATATTGGGATAGGGGATAATTGAATTTGTTCAAAAAAAGAGCGATAAATGATTATAAAATCTTGGTTTTGGTAAGACTACTAGATGCCAGCAAGAAGTTTCTGATTTTT
>DOYO01000085.1 GCA_003518475.1 Acholeplasmataceae bacterium | reverse complement strand
GTTGCATATCCCATATTGAAGTATCTGAACCCATAGGTATAAATACGCTCAACAATCACCTGTGTCGCGCCTACCGGCCCGCCAGCAGTCATAACCATGACCTGCGGAAACAATTGAAATGAGTTGATCATCGTCGTAATTAATACAAAGAACAAAGTGGGCGTCACTAAAGGCAAGGTAATTTTGCTTAAAATCTGCCTGCTGTTCGCCCCATCGATTTTTGCAGCTTCATAAAGCGTATAATCGACACTTCGCAAACCTCCAAAAATGATTAAAGAAAAAAATCCCAAATCTTTCCAAACACTGACCATGACAATAGAAATCATCGCCCACTTGGGATCTGTCAACCAAGCTGGACCTTCAATACCAATCAATGCCAATGCATTATTCAATAAACCATATTGGCCATTTAAAACAGACTTCCATATGACAGCCCCAGCAACCCAGGATGTCAAAACAGGAATGAAGAGCAAGGTGCGATACGCGCCTGCGCTCTTCGCCTTTGAATCAAATAATAAAGCGATGACAAAAGATGAAATCATAATGGATGGTATGTAGAGCACAATAAACTTAAACGTGTTTGTCATGACTCTATAAAACTCATCTCCATTAAAAATATCGACATAGTTTTTAAACCCGATAAATTCCGGATTACCTCCTATGACGCTCCATGATGTAAAACTTAAGTAGAACGCTGAGAAAATTGGCAGCATAGAAAAGACGATGAACCCAATAAGGCTTGGTACAAGTAGGAGAAAAATAAGTATTTTCGCTTTTTTTTGGATATTGATCATCGTCTATTCTCGCTTTCAATGTTTATCTATATAATACCTTAAAATCAGTTATATTTGTTTTCGATAAACGCTTGTGCCTGATCTAAAGCTTGTTGAGCAGTCAATTCACCACTGATCGCTCTTGCAAGATAAAGTTGTAAATCATCAGCTACTTCTCCAAATCTTTCAAGGGATGGTGGCATAACTAAGTAATTCAAGGATTCAAATACAGCATCTTTGTTTGCAGGAGGTGTAACAGCTTTATACGCGGTTACAACACTGTCAGTCAATGCAACTGGTAAATCCCAGTTTGCATTCGCACGTAGCAACGCAGCTTCTTCACTGCCTGATAGAAATGCAGCAAACTGTGTAGCTGCTTCTTTTTCATCTGAATCATCGCTTACAACCACAGCATCGGAGAAGAAATGGGTAGCTTTTTGTGAAATGCCTGGTTCTACTTCAATATCCCATTCAAAATCAGCTTGTTCAGTAAATGTGCTGAATGCCCAAATACCAGTAACGATCATTCCCAGTCTGCCAGCTAAGAATAAATCCCAATCACCCATACCGCCTAGTTGTTCAACAGTTGGTGTAACATTAGTTCCATTGACACGATCAATCATCATGGTCAATGCTTGTACGTTTTGAGCAGAATTCAATGTGAATGCTGATTGTGCAGCATTCATCATGCTACCGCCATTTTGAGCAACAGTCTTATAAAATTCCCAAGTTTGGATTGGTCTGAATACTCCATAAATATCATCACCCAATGCACGGATTGCTTCAGCAGCAGCAAGTTCATCAGCCCATGTCCAAGTGCTTGTTGGATAAGCTACTTCTGCTTGGTCAAATAAATCCTTGTTGTAAATTAAAACAACATTAGAAAACTTTGTTGGCAAACCATATTGATCGCCATCAATTTGGAATGCAGTCAATGTAGTCGCATTGATTTCACTGATATCAATGGTTGTTGTATCAATTTCAGCAATTGCGCCTTTGTCTGCATATGCTCTGAAGTTTTCGATATTGAGTTCGAACACATCAGGAGCTTGGCCACCAGCTACGCGGATCGCGAGCTGAGTGAAATAATCAACGTATCCAAGTGTTTCAACAGTAACGTTGATATCTGGATTTTGTACTTCAAAAGCATCCACCATTGCTTCAAGTGTTGCTTCCTGCCCACCATTGGATGAGTAATTTAGAAACGTGATGTCTGTGATACCGTCATCATCAGCTGCACAGGCAGTCACGAAAAATAACAATGCGATCACAGCAATTAAAACCTTAATCTTTGACATAATCTGTATTTCTCCTTTTTCTATTTTTTTTGATTCTCTATGACATTGTTTTGTTGGTTGCTTAACAAAACGATCGATTCATAGGGTCTCAAGTTTAAACCGTGTGTGATATTTGAATCTGAGTAATTGGACAATAGAAGTTTTTCATCTTTGAATAAACCTGTCAATGAAATGCTAGAATTGTGAAAATTACATAATACCGTGATTGTAGTTCCTTGATATGATCTTTGATATGCAAATAAGTCTGGATGGTCATCATGAATCAGTTTGAAAGTTCCATTAGCAATCAAATCAGAGTAAATGCTTTCTCTTCTAAACCAAATTAAAGTCTTATAATACTCAAGTACAGATTCTGGATTTCCTTTTTGTGCTTCCAAGTTGATGGATGCATAATTGGGATTGCATTTGATCCATGGCTCACCCTCAGTAAATCCAGCATACTCCATATTGTTCCAATGATAAGGTGTTCTTGCATTGTCTCTTCCTTTTGTATGAATAGATTTCATGATGGAGGGTAGAGCATATCCCAACTTAAGTCTTTGATTGATCATATTGAAGGATTCAATATCTCTTAAGTCATCTAGGTGTTCAAACTTCATATTGGTCATTCCTAATTCTTCACCTTGATAGATATAAGGAGTCCCTTGCATGAAATGTAATATAGTCGCTAACATCTTCGCAGATTCAACCCTGTATTCTTGATCATTGCCCCATCTGGATACAATTCTAGGTAAATCATGATTATTCCAGAAGAGTGAATTCCACCCCGCTTCATATAAACCTTGTTGCTGATCATTGAATGTCTTTTTCAGCTTGATTAAATCAAGCGGTAATAAATCCCATTTTTCCTTGCCTTCCACTTGATCAAGCAGGATATGCGCGAAATTGAATATCATTGAAAATTCACTGTGATCAGGATTTGAATACATCTTCGCTTTTTCTACAGTCGCACCCCAAGTTTCACCAACAGTAATTAAATCTTTATTTCTAAATGTCTTGTTTGCCATTTCTTTGATATAGGGGTGCAGCAATGGCCCATCTCCAATAATCTCATGATCTATATCCTTCGCAATTAAATCAATGACATCAAACCTAAATCCTTTAATGCCTTTATCAATCCAAAAGTTTAAAACATCATAGATACCTTTTCTGACAGGTTCATGGTG
>DOYO01000152.1 GCA_003518475.1 Acholeplasmataceae bacterium | reverse complement strand
GCCTTCATGATCTTTTCGGTTTCCCCTAAAAGCGTCGGAATATAACGGAGTGTCAAGCTTAACATCATCGCAATCACATCGACTGGAACCTTGACAACCTTTAAAGGCTTTAATAAGGATTCAATACCGTAATTTAAATCGGTTGTCATCGTTGTAAAGGTTAAAAGTGATGTTAAGATGATCACGTTGGTGATGCGCACGAAGATGAAACCCGCCCTAAGCAACCCTTCATCATAAATCGATAAGGAGTAGCTTGTCAATGGGATATAGGGAAGCATGGCTTGAATGAAGAACACCATGAATGCTGCGAAGAAAAAATAAAGAATTCTGAACTTGATATACTTCTTGGACCAGTTATAAAAGATAACAAATAAGATGATACCTAAAATGCTGGTGACTGAAATATACATTTGAATTGGATTTTCAGTCAGCATCGTTCCTGATTTGACATAAAATAGCTGGATGAAAAATGTGAATGTCAATAGAAATACAATCGGGCGAAGTCCGTTTAAGACCTTTCTCATCGGGATGCCCGTGGAATAGGTTAGAATGAGAACACCGACAAAAATCGCACCCATGATGGCTAAAGGAAGCACTTCTGCTGAGATTGGAATCATAAATACTCCAACCAGTAAAACGACTAAGCTTAACAGCTTGATGCGTGGATCTAGTTTATGAAGCCAGGAGTTCCCGGGAATAAATTGACCAATCGTGATATTATTCATGAGACACCTCCTTCAAGTGATCAAGGAGACTATCAAAATCATATTTAGGTTGATAAGGAATGCCAACTTCTTTTTCAAGATGCTTCAAGATCTTTAATGGAGTGGGGAGATCGAGATGGAACGTCTCAAAATCAGGATGCTCGAATAAAGCTTCCTTTTTTCCATCAAAAACAATTGAACCTTCTTTTAAGACAATCACGCGTTTCGCATATTCGGATACTAAATCCATATCATGTGAAATCAAAATAATCGTCTGATCATTTTTTTCATGCAAATCATTAAAAATCTTCATCAAATCACGTCTTCCCCTTGGATCTAGTCCACGGGTCGGCTCATCTAAAACAAGAATCTCCGGCTCCATCGCGAGAATACCCGCAACAGCAACTCTTCTCATCTGTCCGCCGCTGATTCTAAATGGAGATTGATCATACATCGATTCATCAATACCGACAATTGATGCTGCGCGCTTCGCCATTTCCATCGCTTGCGCTTCGGTGCTCTTGAAGTTTTTAGGTCCGAACATGATATCCTTTAAAATGGTTTCTTCAAATAACTGGTATTCAGGAAACTGAAAAACGAGACCGACTTTTTGTCTTAAAAAGTTAATCTTTTCCTTCTTCTTGGGAGGCAGATTTTGACCGAACACAACCACATTGCCGCTCGTAGGTAAAAGTAATGCATTCATATGTTGGACCAACGTCGATTTCCCTGAACCGGTCTGTCCGACAATCGCGATGAATTCACCCTTGGCTTTGATGGTTAAGTTGATATGGCCGATTGCGTCATAATTGACCTTGAGGCCCTTATATGCGTAGCTTACATCTTTGAATTGAATGCCCATAGCGCCTCCAACACCTTCTTGTCAATCGTTTCAATCTTGGATGCTTCATTATACAGGCTAAGCCCGAATGGAAGCTCAAGATGTGAGGATTTGAGAAGTTCTTCCTGCTTGAATACCTCTTTAGGGGTACCTTCTAAGATGATTTGACCATCTTTAAGCACGATTAAAGCATCGCTTTGCGCGGCGAATGATAAATCATGCGTGATGGTGATGATTGTTTTTCCCAATTCTTTATTCAATCTCTTGATGAGACTGATGATTTCTGTTGTTCCTTCTGGATCAAGCATCGAAGTCGCTTCATCCAAAATTAAAATATCTTGTTCCATGGCGAGTGCTCCAGCAATCGCTACGCGCTGTTTTTGTCCGCCGGATAGTTGGTGTGGTTCCTTGCTTAAAAAGGGCTCCATGCCGACTAAAGTCGCGTATTCCATGATTTTCTTAACCATCTCATCATGCGGAATGCACTGATTCTCCAAACCGAAGGCGATATCATGTTTGACGGTTACACCGACAAACTGATTATCCGGATTTTGAAAAACGATTCCAATCTTTTTTCTGATTTCTGTAATGTGCGCCTGATCCAAAGGTAGTCCATCAATCAAGATACTTCCAGAAGACGGTGATAGCAAACCAACCATGAGTTTGGATAATGTTGACTTCCCAGATCCGTTATGTCCTAAAATAGACACCCAGGAACCCTTGGATATCGATAGATTGATATGACTGAGCGCTTCATCCTCATTGTTATATGAAAAGCTTAAATCGCTTACTTTAATCATCAAATTCACCTGCATTTCGTACTTAAACATTATATCATGTAAGATTCATATAAGAAAGATAAGAGCCATATAAATGTCTGATATTCACATAGTGAAGTGAAAATGACTGTTTTACTTCTCTTTTAAAATGGTTTATGGTATAAACGATATGGTCCTAAATTTATGTAGGGTAAATGATTAGCGTTTTTCACAATTATTCTATATAATACATTTGATTACATTCATGAGGTGAATAAAAATGGTTATACAATTAACAACAGAGAATTTTGAAAAAGAAGTATTGAACAGTGAATTACCAGTCCTGGTAGACTTTTGGGCTACATGGTGCTCACCATGCCAACGTGTCGCTCCAATTTTGGAAGCTCTGAGCAAGGAAGTTATTGGATTGGCAAAAATAGCAAAACTGGATGTCGATGAGCAATATGAACTTGCTGATCAATTCGGCATTATGAGCATTCCCACTTTAGTCGTATTCAAGGGTGGAAAAGTGCACCAATCAACGATTGGCGTACAGTCAAAGGAAACCCTAAAAAAACTATTAGGCATATGAAAAAAGTAATCATTATCGGATATGGCCCTGCGGGCATAACTGCAGCTATCTATTTAAAGAGATCTGGTGTTGATCCTCTGGTCATCGGTAAGGATTATGGTGCACTGGAAGGATACAAAGATTTAATCGAAAACTATTATGGATTCGCTGAACCGATTGAAGGAAAACAGCTGATCAAGAATGGCATTGAGCAAGCTAAAAAATTAGGTATTGAGGTGATTACTGAATCCGTGATTTCAATCGATTCGATTGAAGG
>DOYO01000082.1:1346-10600 GCA_003518475.1 Acholeplasmataceae bacterium | reverse complement strand
TATGCACTGAAATGCAAATCTTAAAGGCCTTGGAGGATTCCACTGGCGTGCAACGCGTTTCTTTGCAGAATTTTACGATTGATGAGCATGTACTTACCTTAATTGATGAATCCTTTTGCAGAAGATACATCTTGATTCCCTTAAGGCTCGATGGAAATAAGCTGATGTTCGCAACCCATGACCCCCTAGACTTTTCAGTTTTTGAAGAATTACGTATGATTACCGGTTATCGTCCAAAAGCTTTTTCAGCAACTAAAAACGATATTCTGAATCAAATAGAAAAATATTACGGCTTTACCCGCACGCTTGAAGCATTGGGCGTGAAACAAAGCGTAGTGAGCGAAGTCACCATCGAACAAGAAGATGAATATGATGATACACCGATGGTCAAACTGGTGAATCAAATACTCACATCTGCTATTTTTCAACGCGCGAGCGATATCCATATTGATCCTTTAGATGATAAGATTTTAGTCAGATACAGAATTGACGGCGTCTTAGACACCGTCAGAGAGTTTCCGATCAAAATCCTTCATCAGATGATCAGCAGAATCAAGGTCATGTCCGGCATGGACATCACAGAAACCAGAATTCCTCAAGATGGCAGAATCCAAACCTCCATCCAACAAAAAAATATCGATCTTCGTATCTCCACATTGCCTACCGTGCGCGGTGAAAAGGTCGTCATGCGTATCCTGGATTTATCAGGATCCATGAATAAGATTAATGCGATCGGATTAGATATCCGTGAAGAAAAGCTAGTCAGACATATGATTTCTCAGCCCAACGGCATCGTTTTAGTTTCCGGACCCACTGGATCCGGTAAGACAACGACTTTATATGCCTGCCTGAATGAGCTTAATCAACCCAATGTCAATATCGTAACAGTTGAAGACCCTGTTGAAATCAAAATGACAGGCGTTAACCAGGTTCAGGTGCGTCCCGATGTCAATTTGACATTCGCGAAGGCTTTAAGATCTATTTTAAGACAAGATCCCAATATCATCATGATTGGTGAAATCAGAGACGTTGAAACCGCTGAAATATCGATTCGCGCATCCCTCACGGGCCATTTGGTTTTATCGACCATCCATACCAATGACGCAATCAAAACAATCACCAGACTTTTAGATATGGAAATTGAACCATTCTTGATTGCTTCCTCATTAACAGGCATTGTCTCACAAAGACTTGTCAGACGTTTATGCACAGAGTGTAGCTATGAAGAAAATCCTTCACCAAGCGAAGATGTCGTCTTTAAGAAATATGGCATGGAAATCGAAAAGGTGAAAAGAGCGAAGGGCTGTCCGTCTTGTAACTTCAAAGGTTATGCTGGACGTGTCGGTATTTTCGAAGTGCTTCCGATTACCAAGGTCATGCAGAAGCTGATTGCTCAAAATGCGCCGATGATCGAGCTTGAAAAACAAGCAAAGGTTGATGGCATGGTTCCTTTACTGCAATCCGGACTTCTCAAAGTCAAAAAAGGCATTACAACATTAGAAGAAGTGCTGAAGGTAGCGAGCGAATAGGAGGAATGTCAATTGGATCTCCGTAATTTTAAATATACAGCAATCACTGCAGATGGAAAAACGGTCAAAGGTCGAATTGAAGCCCTGAATCGTAATGTCTGCATCAAATTCCTGCAGACCAAAAACTATACCATTAAAAGTCTTGATGAATATAAAAGTTTCATCTCAAGGCTTGATCAAATATCCATTGGCAGCTTATTAAAAACCAAACAGCTCGTTTTCTTCATGAAACAGCTGGGGTCTCTTTTAAATGCCGGCGTCAATATTTTAAATGCACTGGAACTGTTATCGCTTCAACAGGAAAACAGATTACTCAGAAAATTATATTTCGAGCTTTACCAACAGGTCTATAACGGGATATCCTTTTCGAAAGCATTATCGAAAAGACCAAAGGAGTTTCCAAGTCTGTTGATTCAAATGATTGAAGTCGGTGAAATCACTGGATCTCTGCCGCAAACAGTCTTGAAGATGTCAGAATATTATGAAAACCAAATGAAGATCAATCAAGATATTCAAGGGGCAATCAGAATGCCGATTATATATCTTGCTGCTACGATATTGATTGCTATCGGGATGTTACTGTTTGTGTTCCCGAATATTACTGGATTGTTCCTCTCCTTCGAAGGAGCAGAACTTCCTGGAATCACTCAGTTTTTCCTGGACACAGGAAACTTTATGGCTGACTATGCATTACTGATTTTTGGTAGTTTGGGTCTTATGATTGGTACCATCATGGTTTTAAATAAGTACAATGAAAAGTTTCATTATGGTTTATCAGTTGTCAATTTGAAAATGCCTGTCATTGGCCAACTGATTCAGATGAACAATCAAATCATGATTGCCAACTCTTTATCTCAAATGATGTCGAATGGAATTAACTCGCTCAAGGCTCTCCAAACGATCAGGACCTTCATCAAGAATGTTGTTTATAAGCAAGTCATCATCGATACCATGAATCATATCGAAGATGGAAAACCCTTTTCTAAAGCATTTTTAGAAAGTCCATATATCGATCCGATCATGGCGAAGATGATTGCTACAGGAGAAAGAACCGGGGACATTCCTAAATTATTGGAAAACTTGAGTGTTTACTACAATGGCATTTCTCAGCTTCGCGTTGCTCAACTTAAAAATGCGATACAACCAATCTTATTGATTATCGTTTATGCGATTGTAGGTGTGATGATATTGGCAATCATGTTACCAATGCTTTCACTAGGCAGTCAAATCTAAATCTTACGTTTTTATTAATATGAATGAAGCAATCTTGACATATTTGAAACACGTGATATGATTAAAGTAGAAATAGAATTCAAGGAGGAAATAAAATGAGACAAATTCTTAAGAATAGAAAAGGTGTTACATTAATTGAATTATTAGCAGTAATTGTTATTTTGGGTATTATTGCAGCTATTGCTGTACCTACCATTGGTGGATTAATTGCTAGACAAGAAGAAAAGGCTGCTGAAGCTTCATACCAAGCAATAGTTGCTGCTGCTATATCATATGCAGAAGATACAACCGTATTTACTTTGCAAGATTTAGAAGATGAAGATTTCATTGATTTAAAAGGAAATACATTTTCTTTCGATCTAGAAGAAGCTGATGTATTAGCTGAAGATGTCTATGTGAAAGTTGTTGGAGATGTGGTTTCATTTTGGAGTGACGCTGCTGGAACACTAACAGTAACTTTATACATTAACGAATACCAAGTATATCCAGTAGTCGCTTAGTCAACTGTTATTACTCAAAGTTCGGAGGTCTTTCCATCGGGAATGCCTCCTTTTCTTTTAATATCTATCATCATTATCCTATATTGTTCGAACATCAAAAAAAAGGTATAATAAGAACAGGAGATGTGTTTTTTTATACACAATCAATACTATGACTATATTCTATTCAATATTGATCTTTATCCTAGGTACCCTATTCACATCCTTTTATCAGGTCATTGCGTATAGATTACCGAATCATGAGTCTATCAATGGAAGAAGCTATTGCCCTTCATGCCATCATCAGTTGAGAATCATTGACATATTCCCCATTCTGGGATATATCATCAACAAAGGAAGATGTCATTTCTGCAAAGAGCTGATTCCAGTCTCCCACCTCCTTATGGAAATCATTGGGGGAGTTGCATTTACCATCGCATTTCTACTCTTCGGGTTTACATTGGAGTTTGTTGTTGCTATCATCTTCATTTCAGTATTGCTCATTGAATCCATGAGTGATCACAAGTATATGATCGTCATTGATCGAATCTGGATGATCGGACTTGTTCCAGTCGTCATCATCAGAATCATTCAAGGAGATTTCCTGATTTACTTATTATCAAGCACAGTTTTATTTTCAATCTTATTCTTGTTTGCCGTCCTCGGAAAATTGGTCTATAAAAAAGATGCTTTTGGCGGGGGAGACATCAAACTCTATATTTTTATCGGTTTCTGTTTGACCTACCAGCAAGGCTTGTTTTCATTGTTTTTAGCTTCTTTATTTGGATTTATCATGGGCATCGCCAGAAGAAACAAGATGGATCAAGAAATTCCTTTTATCCCATTTATCGCTTTAGGCTCAATCATTGCGTATTTCTTTGGAACTGCGTGGCTTGATTGGTACATGTATATGTTAGGAGTGTGATGTTGGATGTCGAGAAGATCAGAGATTAGTATGTTAGTTACCGATGAGTCCATCGGTTTTTATCAATATGTTAACGTACCCAATAAATCAAAAAGCGGATACATCGAACTTGAAAAAGGCATCGTAGAGTATGGATATATCAAAGATCCTTCTTTATTTCTCAATAAACTCAAAACATTGTTTAAAACCTATCAGATCAAACCAAATCGGATTGAATTGATTGTACATGATCAAAATCTTCTAGTTCGCGAAATTGAGATTTCTAAAGATGTACTATTAAGGAAGAGTATTGATCAGTACTTATCTGAACAACAAGATAAAGCTGTACATTTCCCCTTTGAAAAACCGACATTCTCACATTATATCAAATCAAATAATGAACATTCACTAAGTGTACTGGTTCTAGTGGCTGATGAAAGCCTGCTTCAGGATTATCATGACGTATTTGACAGAGTCGGAGTCAAGGAAGTCACATTTGACCTATCTTCGCTCTCCCTCTATCAGCTATATACAGCTAAAACAAAGAATCAGCTTAAAAATGCGATGCTCGTTTCGATTTACGAACGCATGCTGACGATTCAAATTGTCGATGGCAATCTCCCAATCTTCAGTATGAATGAAGAAATAGATGCTCCAATGGAAGAATATGGAGAACTCTTAGAAAACTACGTTGAACGTATTGCAAATTATTATAAGTACAATTTGAATAAAGGGAAGGAAAGCATATCTTCTGTTCTAATCTTTAATTTCTCTGATCAAATGGATATGTCATTCTTATCCAACAATCTGACCCCACGCTTAAAGCATTTGAATGCATCCGTATTTGATTTAACTGAAGTGGAAGGTCTTAAAAAGCTGCCTCATGAATGCCATGTCGCTTATGCATGCAGCGTCAATAACGAAAATAAAGATTTTAAGCTTAAATTCAAGCTTGACCGCGTCAAGCGCATCAATTTATACTCTAGCTATATTCTTGTCTTAGCCTTCGCTCTTTTCACATTCATGTCACTTATTTACATTCCATACGCTCTTGGTATTGAAGATATTAACGTTCAACGTAATATCAATAATATCTTAGAAAATCAATTAGACATTCTGATCAGGGATCTTCCAAGCCAACAGCAGTTTTCTCAAATAGAGAAGGATTACAGCACTGCATATGACGACTTAACTGAAAGTGAATACATTGAAACGACCATGGTCACTGATTTACTATCCAAACTCTATGGCACATTGGAGCTTTCAAACTATCAAATCAGCAATAAGGAACAAAGAATCGTGCTCATCATCACAGCACTTTCTGAAACTGAACTGAATGAATACTTGATTCAAATCTATGAAACCTATGGAATCATTTCTGGTTCACCTGATCCAGCAAGATGGATGGCATCAGCTCCAATTCGAAGATCTTTATCGACATTCACGATGGAGGTGACAGTTTATTATGCGTAAAATTGATGTTTTCGGACGTAAAATCAATCAAACAAAGCCTTTATATTTGATTATCTTGGTCTTCATCATTGTTATTGCTGCATATTTCGCGATTGTTCGTTTTCAAGCCAATGAGCTTCAAGACTTAAAAGACCAAGAAGAAGAACTGAATACGCAAATCGATGCGATATTAAATGCCAATGAAGAACTAAGCTATCACGAAATCGGCGAGATTATCCAATATCTTCCAAATACATACAATCAGACATCCATCATCAGTGATTTGAATTTCGTTAAGAATGTTTCAGGATTGGCGCTTGCTACAGGATATCAAACAACATTCACAGTTGACACAACTTCACCATTTGAAGAAGAACTCCCAAGTACTGTACGCTTTATCAAGATTGTCATCACAATGAATATTGATGATCCATTGCTTATTCTTGATTATGTAGATTATCTGATTGAACAGGACCAAATTTACTACTTGAATAAACTCAATGTCTCTTATTTGAATGATGGTCATGCAAGCATCCAGTTGGAAATCTACACATTTTATAATGCAGTCGACATTTCATAACGTAAATATCCTAAAAAATCACGCAGTAGCCTTGTCTACTGCTTTTTTTATGGATTAAGAAAAATGTGAACTCACTTTGTGTTCTTTATCATACATGATATAATATTCAATAGGGAGGAAGTCGAATATGCACATCTACCTATCCATCGGACCACTCAATTTTGATTTTTCCGCTTTAATCAGTTTCATCATCGGAATTGGCTTCGGTTTTTTATCATTGTCATTGATTTATTTGTATGCTGTGATTAAAAGTTTGAACAAGGGCTTGAAGCTTAGATCCACAGATGAACAAGATATTGATGAAGAAGAAATCAAGATGCTGATCAAGGATGCCCAAAAGGAATTTAAGAATAAAGAGCAACGCGTATCCGTTGGTTATGTCAAGCACCTTGGAAATATCACGAAAGAATTGACGGTTGATATCGCTAAGAAGTTTTTCCCTAAATCTAAGTACCCCTATCTGGAACTGACGATTGATGAAACATTGATGTTGAATCATTATATTACAAATAGACTATCGGAGATCATGAAGGGCAAGATATTTAATTTGACCAGGGGATGGACGATCAGCAAGATTGTTGAAATGAACGAAACGAAATCGAAAATTGAAAATAGCGCAGTTGTTAAAACAGCGATGAAATATTCAAAGGTCACCAATGCAGCAGTCCAAATCTTAAATGCTGCGAACCCAGTGTATTGGGTCAGGAAATTAACGGTCGACAAGGTGGTCAATACCATCACCTTGAGAATCGGATTGGCATTGATTGCAGTTACCGGTGAAGAAACCTATAAGATCTACAGCAAGAAAGTATTCAATGTTGAAAAGAGCATTGAAACAGATATAGATCAGATTTACCTGGATTTGAAAAAGGATCTCAAGGATGCGGGTGAAAACTCATGAAGAAACAAAAAGAAGACTTGCAATTGAATATTGAAACACCTCCTTTTGTCATCTTTCAGTTTGTAAAAATTGAAGGAATCCGGGGAAAATCAGTTTATAAGAAGGATCGATTTGTTTCACCTATTTTCGGCAGAAGCGTCAAGGACGTTGTGACTGTTCCTTTTACCATCAAGGATACTGGAGATACGACAAGAAGATTTGATGCATTTAGGACAAAAGCCAAAATGAGTGAAGAGGAAGCGAAGAGAAAGTACGGCAATAAGTATTATGAATTTACCAATATCGTCAGCAATAAGACAAGAACAGAATATTTTGGTGAATCCAGTTATGTTCCTAATAACGAAAAGGAAAAAGAGGAAGTTCATCAAAGAACCATCATCAAACCGATTGGAAAATCATATAAAGAAGTAGAAAGAAAGGAAGAATCTCCTTTCAAGGCATATGAAGCGCCTAAGAGAGTCGCTTCAGTTCCTCCTGTTGAGGAAACAAAGAAGATTTTTGCTGAGCCTGCTGTTGAAACCTATAAGAGAAGACAACCCGTTGAACAAAAGGATATCAAGACATCCGATTTTGGAACGAACCAAAGAGTTGAAGATCTATTAGAGGATGATCTACCGATTAAAAGAGCGACACCTCAACCACAATCTACTACCTATATTTATCCAAGCGTTAAGCTATTCTCTAAAAAGGATAGGGATTTGAATGAAAAGCCGCAATGGCTTTTAGATCAAATTGATGTCATCAACGCGACCCTTCAACAATTCGGTATCGAGGGTGAAGTGAACGGCAGTAAAAAAGGACCGACGGTTACCAGATACGAGGTATCTTTGGATCCAGGCGTCAACGTCAAACGCATTTTAAACATACAGGATAATTTAATGATGAATCTAGCTTCAAAATCCTTACGTATTGAAGCTCCAATTCCAGGTAAGCCGTATGTAGGACTTGAAGTTCCTAACGTCAAATCAGAAATTGTAGCGTTCGGGAATGTCGTCGATACCAAGGAATTTCTAGAAGATTTTGATCATCCCTTGAAGGTTGCTTTAGGTGTGGATATCGATGGCGAAAATATTTATGTCGATATTCAAGCGATGCCGCACGGCTTGATTGCAGGAGCTACCAATTCCGGGAAAAGCGTTTGCGTCAATACGATGATTGTCAGCTTGTTATTAAAGAATTCTCCTCAGGATCTAAAAATGATTTTAATTGATCCAAAGATGGTTGAGCTCACCCCGTATAACGGATTACCTCATTTGATTACTCCAGTCATCACTGATGTCAAGATGGCAGCCGCTTCTTTAAGCTGGGCGGTCAATGAAATGGAAAAGAGATATCAAACCTTCGCGAATAGCAGAAGCAGAGATATCAAAACTTTCAATGACAATGTCAAACGCGGTCTTGTTGACTTAGAAAAAATGCCTTATATCATCATCGTGATTGATGAATTGGCGGATTTGATCATGGCATCTCCTCATGATGTCGAAGATTCCATCCAGAGACTGACTCAAAAAGCGCGAGCTGCAGGCATCCATCTTCTGGTCGCTACACAAAGACCGACGACCGATGTGGTAAAGGGAACAATCAAATCCAATATTCCTGCACGTATCGCCTTTAAGGTTGCTTCCTTCGTGGATTCAACGACCATTTTGGATGGCGCTGGCGCAGAATCACTTTTGGGAAAAGGCGATATGCTCTTAAAGAGATCAGATCGCACGCACCGTTTGCAAGGTGCGTTTATTCCTGATGAAGAAATTTATGCAGTGACTGATTTTATTAAAAAGAACATGGGTTCTCAATATATCTTTGATCATGACGCCTTGAAACAAACTGCAAGAGGCAAAGAAATCATCACGGATGATTTATTTGAGGATGTCGCATATTTTGTCGTTCAGACAGGGAATGCCTCCATCAACAGCATTCAAAAAGAATTTGAGATCGGGTTTAACCGCGCTCAAAAGCTAGTAGAAATGCTTGAGGAATACCAAATCGTCACACCGAGCCAGGGTACGAAGGCTCGTGAAGTGTTGGTTTCCGTGAGTGATTTAAAAGAATTATTAGGCCACGACTAGAAATTAAAGAAGGGTGAACGCATGACAGTTAAAAAAGCATATCAAACACTCGTAATCACCGTACTGCTCATGATGTCCACCATCATTCTTTATGCGTTGAATGTCTC
>DOYO01000082.1:0-1292 GCA_003518475.1 Acholeplasmataceae bacterium | reverse complement strand
TTCATGTTTTTTGTTCTCCCTTCAGATGTTTCACAAAGCTCGATGAAACCGACCTTGCTGAATGGAGACCGCATTTTGATTTATCATTTCCAATATGAACCGGCGAACCACGATATTGTCGTGCTCCGCATCCATAAAGACGATTATCCTTTAGTTCCAAATGATTCCTTCTTGGATGACAACGGCGTACTCCATGATGAAATATTCTTCGTCAAAAGAATCATGGCAATGCCAGGAGATCTGGTTGAATTTGTTAATTTCAATCCTTCTACCAATAAATATACNNAGAACCCCGCAACAGGAACTCTATTTTGTCAGTCCTGAACAAGTCATTATTCTTGAATCTTATTTACAAGAAGGTATTTTGAACGCTGGAATGTACTTAACCTTCGGAGACAATGCTACAGGATCCTTAGACAGCAGAAGCATCGGCGCGATTCAAGAAGAAGACATCCTGGGCAAGGTAATTTTCAGGCTATGGCCTTTAGGTGGCTTATCATGATGAAACAAATCCAATGGTTCCCAGGACATATGTTCAAGTCCTTAAGGGAAATCAGAGAAAAAATCAGTCTGATGGATATTGTCATCGTCTTGGTAGACTCCAGACTCCCATCATCCTCGATGAATCCTGAACTTTTTAAGATCATTAAAACGAAACCAACCGTCTTATTATTTAATAAGATGGATTTATCTGATGATCAAATATTGAATCAATGGCTAGATCATTATCAAAAGCTTGGCTATGCCACCTTGAAAATTGATTCTCAAACAGGGAAGAATGTGAATAAGCTTCACGATTTAACCAAGGAAGTCTTAAAAGAAAAACTAGATCGGGAACGTTCGAAGGGATTAAAGGAAAGACCGATCAGAACCATGATCTTAGGCATTCCTAACGTCGGCAAATCAACCTTGATCAACCAATTATCCAAATCAAGCGCGACAAAGACAGGAAATACACCCGGCGTGACCAAGGCCCAGCAATGGATCAAGCTTGGTGAAAACTTTGAACTTTTAGACACACCCGGTGTCTTATGGCCAAGATTTGATGATGCAACCGTCGGGTACCATCTCGCCATCACCGGAGCGATTAAAGATAAAATACTTCCTGAAGACGATGTCGTGCATTACGCGATGGATTTCTTAAAGAAGTATTATCCTAAGCGTATATTTGACAGATATGGCATTACCGGCGAAGATAACTATATCGACATGTTGAATAAAGTAGGAAAAATGAGAGGTGCTTTGGGCAAGGGCGGAGAAATTGATTACGACCGTGTCTATACCATCATTTT
>DOYO01000019.1 GCA_003518475.1 Acholeplasmataceae bacterium | reverse complement strand
GGATTATCGATTTGCATGGAGGATACCCCTAAATCTGCCAAAACAAAGTCTAGCTTTCCATATTCAGCGACAAGCATGTCGATATCTGAAAAATTCATGGGAATGATGGTTAAGAGTTCGGGAGTGAAGCCTAGTTTCCGCAAGCGTTCCTCGGTTCTGGGTAGTTCGATGGAGTCTTGATCAATTGCATAAAGATGACCGTTCGGTGATAGTTGTTTTAACATTTCCGAGGTATGTCCACCATAGCCTAAAGTCGCATCCAAGCCTTTTTCATCAGGTTTAATCTTTAAGATGTCAATGATTTCATGCACGCAGATCGGACGATGCATGCCTGCAGGAGTGTTTCCCTTCAGTATGACTTTTTCGATGGTTTCTGCATATTTTTCGGGTTGAAGCTCTTTATATTTCGCTTCAAAAGACTTTGGATAAGTGCCTGTGTACCGGATGCGTCTTTTTGGTTTTGAGTCGTTATTGTCCATGTCTTTATCAACCTTTCTGATTATGTTCACTCTTCATGTAAATACCATACCTATGATACCCTAAACATCACGCAAAAGCAATGACGCGTATAGAAACCCCAAGTCTATAAACAACTGTCCATTTCATGAATAACCTTTTAGATTAGATGAATCATGGTAAAATAGAACCATAAGTTAAGAGCCTAGAGGTATCTATGAGCAAAGTGGTTGTTATCGGGGGAGCGGTTGTGGATTTATTCGCATATCCCCACCAACATATACAAATGAATGATTCAAATCCGGGGTATTTTACAACTTCCCTGGGCGGTGTCGGCAGAAACATCGCTGAAAATCTCGCCAGACTGAATATCGATACGACATTGATAACCGTACTTGGCAAGGATGCTCAAGGAAAAAATATCGAAGATCATGCCAATTCAGTAAATCTAAAGATTTCCGCAATTCTCGCGGAAACCACACCTACCTATATATCCATCATGGATGAGCATAAGGATACGGTTGTAGCAATCGCTGCGATGGATCAGATTTTACTCCTGACTAAGGAGGAAATAGAAAAAAGAAGTGCGCTTCTCAATCAAGCGGATATCATCATAGCCGATACGAATTTAAGCGAAGACGCATTGAACTACATCTTTCATCACTACAAAAAACCAATCTATGTCGATGCGATCTCAGGACCTAAAGCAATCAAGGTGAAACCATTCTTACCCTTCATCACAGGACTCAAGATGAATACGATTGAAGCATCCCTGATTTCTGGCATCGTATATGAGAATCAAAAGGATATCCAGAAACTTGGAGCATATTTCATCAAACATGGTGTTCAAGAAGTGTACATCACCCTAGGTTCNNCATCAAAACCCGCTCACTTACGCGATGGCGTCCGCAATCATCAATCTGCAAGATGAAAAAGCAGTTTCCAGTCAATTGACTGTTGAATTATTAGAAAAAACCATAAAGGAGAATCAATTATGAATCCATACATCAACATCCATCCTGAAGTTATTGAAGCCTTGCTCAATAACAAACCAGTCGTTGCCTTAGAATCCACCATCATCTCTCACGGCATGCCNNGCGGTACCCGCGACCATCGCCATCTTAAACGGCATCATCAAAGTCGGATTGACGCATGATGAAATTGAATTCTTAGCCAAAGAAAAAGATGTTTTAAAGGTGAGCAAGCGTGATTTCGGTTTCACCATCTCTCAAAAGAGGACAGGAGCGACCACCGTTTCAGCAACCATGCTGGTTGCTAAAATGGCTGGAATCAAAATATTCGCTACCGGAGGCATCGGCGGTGTGCACAGGGGAGCTCAAGAAACCTTCGATATATCCAGAGACTTAGAAGAACTCGCAAACGTTGACGTCGCAGTTGTCTGCGCCGGCGCGAAATCGATTCTCGACCTAGGGTTGACCCTTGAATACCTGGAAACCAAAGGCGTTGAAGTCTTAGGATATCAAACAAAGGAACTTCCTGCTTTTTATTCTCGTGAAAGTGGATTTGAACTGGATTATAACATGTCTTCTCCAAAAGAGATTGCAGCACTCCTTCATGCGAAATGGAGTCTTGGCTTGACAGGCGGAGCGGTCATTGCCAATCCGATTCCCAAAGAATTCAGCATGGATTCCAAAAAAATAAACCATGTGATCGATCAAGCTTTATCCAGTGCATCCGATCAGGGCATCAAGGGCAAGGATACGACACCTTATTTGCTATCCAAGGTGAAAGAAATGACACACGGAGAATCTTTAGCCGCCAATCTAGAACTCGTCTACAATAATGCGCGATTGGCTGCTAAAATTGCCAAGGAATATACCAAACTATAAAAATCAGTTGTACAATAAATATAAAGATCAAGAAGAATAGGTGAGATTATGAATGTTAAGAAAGTTGTCACCTGGGGTGGAGTGATACTTGGATTTATTTCGCTTGCCACCATCGGATATATGCTTATCCTTAAAATAAGCTTCATTGACGCACTCTATATGACCGTCATCACCATCTCAACGGTAGGATATAAAGAGGTTGTTGAGTTGAATACCCTGGGAAAGATATTTACAATGGGTGTCATCTTTACGAGCGTCGGTACGATCGGTTATTTACTATCAGTTGTTTTCCGCTTTTTCAGTGAAGGGAATATCAACGAAGCATGGAGGAAAAAAAAGATGATGAAAGAAATAGGAAGTATGACAAATCATATCATTGTGTGCGGCGCTGGTGAAACCGGTGTTCACGTGATCAAGCAATTGAAGAGAAGAATGGCCGACTTCGTTGTCATTGAAAACGACCCAGAAGTGCTTGAACTTCTCAAAGAACTTGAAGTGAAATACATATTTGATGACGCAACCAAAGAAGAAACCTTGATGGATGCCAACATCAAAAGCGCAAAAGGCTTGATTTCAACGCTCGCAAAAGACGCTGATAACGCATTTGTCGTCATGACAGCAAGAGAACTCAATCCAGGACTCAATATCGTTTCCAGAGCACATGGTGACAGTTCCCATAAGAAACTTAAACGCGCTGGAGCAAATAAAACAGTAAGTCCCGATGAAATCGGCGGAAAAAAGATGGCTGCGCTCATGATCAGTCCTGATGTCCAATATTTCGTTGATAATATCATCGATACAAAGAATATGTCAATCAATATGGAAGAAGTGATTATTGAAAAACCATCACAATTGATTGATACTAAACTCCGAGACGCAAAAATATCAGAAAAAGCAGGATTGATTGTTTTGGCGATCAGAAGAGGAGTAGAAGATGACTTTATCTTCAATCCCAAAGCAGATGAAACACTTCTCCTTCATGATAAGATGATTGTAGTGGGCTCAAAGGAACAAATCAGTATGCTCAAGAAGATGGCTAAGGACGTCGAATAACCTATAAATTCCGATGCAGAATCGATGAATAAAAAACAAGTTTTTCAAAGGATATGTAATATCCTTTTTTTTACATGCGTTTTCATACGCTTAATGGATGTAAAAAAACGAAAATGTAATATAATATATTTAAGTGGTTTTTTGAAAAGAGGAATTAATGATGGATTTATTTAAAAAGTGTTATGCATACGACACCGCTAAAAAAGCTAGAGAAGCTGGATATTACCCATATTTTCACGAGCTGACAAGCAAGCAGGACACAATTGTACATATGGAAGGCAAAGAGATGATCATGATCGGTTCCAATAACTATTTGGGACTTACATCACATCCTGAAGTGATTCAAGCCTCTGTAGATGCGACCTTGAAGTATGGAACAGGCGTATCAGGATCAAGATTTTTGAATGGAACACTCAATTTACATAAAGAGTTTGAACATGAGCTTGCAGCTTTCTTAAATAAGGAAGATTGCACGATTTTTGGTACTGGATTCCAATCCAATCTTGGAATCATCTCTGCAATCGCAGGACGCAATGACTTGATTTTTTCTGATAAGGAAAATCATGCCAGCATTTATGACGGCACGCGTTTAAGCTATGCGGAAACGATTCGCTATGAACATGGCGATATGAAGGATCTAGAAGAAAAGCTTTCTAAAGCTCCGGATACAAAAGGCAAACTCATCGTTACTGATGGTGTTTTCTCCATGAGCGGCGATATCGCCAAGCTTCCAGAAATTGTACAACTGGCTAAGAAATACGGTGCACGCGTCATGGTTGACGATGCGCACGGCTTAGGTGTCATGGGCAAGAACGGAAGAGGAACGGCAGAGCATTTCGGTTTGGAAAAAGAAGTGGACATCATCATGGGCACTTTCTCCAAGTCATTGGCATCCATTGGCGGTTATGTTGTTGCTGAGCATGATGTTGTTGACTTTATCCGTCATAACTCACGTCCTTATATCTTTTCAGCAGCAATGACTCCTGCTTCAACTGCAGCAGCGCTTGCAGCGCTACGCATTCTAAAAAGAGAACCAGAACGTGTTCAGGCATTGGCTGATATCTCCGAATACATGAGACAGGGATTAAAGGCTCGCGGTCTGAAAATCAAAGACTCAAAAACTCCAATCATTCCAATTTTCACTTATATGCCTCTGAGAACGATGATTGCGTGCAATCAGCTCTTTGAACACGGTGTTTACGTGAATCCTGTTGTTCCACCAGCAACACCAATCGGTGAATGCTTGATCAGAACAAGCTATACGGCAACACACACAAAAGAACAAATGGATATCGCAATGAATAAAATCGTTGAGGTATTGAAGAGTCTAGAAGGACTTGAGGAATAATAATGAAGGTTATCGTTATTACGGGAGCATCATCGGGTATCGGATTATCCATTGCACAGTATTTATGCTCAAAAGGGCATAAGGTGTATGGCATTTCCAGAACCAAGGTGCATGAAAAGAATATTAAAAGCATTCAAGCGGATGTTACCAATGTCGATCAGCTGATTGAAGCTTATCAGGAAATATTTGATATCGAAGGCCATATTGATGTTTTAATCAATAATGCCGGGATGGGTATTTCCGGAAGCATTGAAGACACATCATCTGAAGATGCATCCTATTTAATGAATGTGAACTTCATGGGTGTTTTTAACTCTACAAAAGTCATGTTGCCATTCATGAGAGAATCAGGCGGCGGCAAGATTTTCAACATGAGCTCCGTTGCAGCAAAGCTTTCCATTCCATTCCAAGCTTTTTATAGCAGTTCCAAAGCAGCAATCAATGCATTTTCAGAAGCGTTGGCAAATGAAGTCGCGCCTTTCAACATTCAAGTATGTTCAATCATGCCTGGTGATATTAAAACCGGGTTTACTAAAAATAGAAAGAAAAACGATATCGACAATCCAGTGTATGGAGAACGTGTTGAAAAGTCCGTTTCCGTGATGGAAAAGGACGAACAAAACGGCATGGATCCTGAAATTGCTGCAGTCATCATCAACAAGATGATCAAGCAAAGAAGAATACCACTCTATAAAACCATTGGATTCAAATACAAAGTCATGGTTTTTCTGGCAAAATTATTGCCAGCCAAGCTTGTCAATCACATTGTCGGTTCCATCTACGCTTTCAAAAAGGATAAATCAAAATAATGACTACCCATCAAAATGTTTTTCTCAAAGCGATCATGGCAGGCGTCTATATTGGAATCGCAGGCCTCATTTACTTAAGTCTCGATAATAAAGTCATCGGGTCTTTGATGTTCAGCTTCGGGCTTCTGGTTGTCGTTACCAGGGGATACTATCTATATACCGGAAAGGTCGGGTATTTGTTACCCTACAAAAAAGGGTATTTGTTGATACTATTAAAGACATTGTTAGGAAATATGCTGGGAATTGCGTCCGTCGCATTCTTATTCAGATTAACAGGCATTACCTCGGTTGCGACAGACGCATCGTTGCTTTATGATCTTAAACTCGGCAATCTTTGGTATGAAACGCTCGTTCTTTCCATCTTTTGCGGCATGATGATGTACATCGCAGTCGATAGCTTCGCCAAGGTCAAGCACGATTTCGCTAAAATCATGGTTTTAGTCTTCGCAGTCATGATCTTCATCCTTTCGAAGTTCGAACACAGCATCGCCAATATGCTTTATTTGTTCCTTAGCGACTCTTATTCCATCAAATCATTCCTTTATTTAATCTTATGGATTATCGGGAACGGAATCGGCGGCATAGCGCTCAACTTGGTAGAGACCAAACTAGGAACCGAAAATAGAATGTAATTCATTCACACATACCCAGGCATTTCATGAATTGTAAACGATGCGTAAAAAACCATCGTTTTTTTATTTCTTTTGTCACTTTTTCACTTAAATTCATTGACATATCCAACAAAACATTATATAATTAGAACGCTGTGTGAAACACGCTCATTGACGACCAATATGATGGCTCAATGAAGCCATCAATGAATTTTAAAAGAAAAAATGAAACACATGGATATGTGTTGGAAGAAAGGAGATCTACAAATGCCAACTATTTCGCAACTCGTAAAAAACGGAAGAACAGACAAAAAGTACAAGTCAAAATCACCTGCACTCGGTTACGGTTTTAACAGCCTTAACAAACGTGAAAGTGATTACACCTCACCACAAAAGCGCGGGGTATGTACACGTGTAACAACGATGACACCAAAGAAACCTAACTCTGCTCTACGTAAGTACGCCCGTGTTCGTTTAAGCAACCAGACCGAAGTTACAGCTTATATTCCAGGTATCGGACATTCCCTACAGGAACATAGCGTTGTATTGATTCGTGGCGGTCGTGTTAAAGACTTACCAGGGGTACGTTACCATATCATCCGCGGAACACTTGATGCTTCTGGTGTAGCAAACAGAAAGCAAGCGCGTTCCAAATATGGTGCTAAGCGTCCAAAGGCAGTCGTACTCAAACCTGGTCAAAAACCAGCAGCAGGTACAAAACCAGCAGGGAAAAAATAAGATTATCCAATAAGAGTTAAAAATTATCGATCAAATGAAAGGAAGAAGGTGAACTCATGCCACGTAAAGGACATATCGTAAAACGCGACGTTTTACCAGATCCAATTTACCAATCCAAACTAGTTACACGTATTGTTAACACAATCATGGTTGAAGGTAGAAAGGGTACTGCGCAGGGTATTTTATATGGAGCATTCAACCGCGTTAAGGAAACTACCGGACGCGAGCCAATTGATGTATTCAATGAAGCTTTAAATAATATTATGCCAGTAATCGAAGTTCGTTCAAGACGTATCGGTGGTCAAAACTACCAGGTGCCAACTGAAGTCAGAGCTTCTAGAAAAACAACATTAGGTTTAAGATGGTTAATCAATTACGCACGTTTGCGTAATGAAAAAACTATGGAAGAGAAATTAGCGAAAGAAATCATCGATGCATCACAGGGTTTAGGTGCAGCAGTGAAGAAACGCGAAGATGTACACCGCATGGCTGAAGCAAATAAAGCATTTGCTCACTATCGCTGGTAAGTCAGGAGAACTATTATGCCTCGTGTATTCCCATTAGAAAAAGTCCGCAATATAGGTATTATGGCCCATATTGATGCGGGTAAAACAACAACTACTGAAAGAGTTTTATTCCATACGGGTAAGATTCATAAAATCGGTGAAGTTCACGACGGTGCTGCAACAATGGACTGGATGGAGCAAGAACAAGAACGCGGGATCACTATCACATCAGCTGCAACAACAGCTTTTTGGAAGGATCACAAGATCAATATCATTGACACCCCAGGTCACGTTGACTTTACAGTTGAAGTATCAAGATCACTTCGTGTCTTNNATCGGCGCAGACTTTGCCCGTGCCATCAAGACAATGCACAATCGTCTAGGAGTCAAAGCTTTCGCGATTCAATGGCCAATCGGCGCTGAATCAGACTTCAAGGGTATCATCGATATCATTGAAAGAAAAGCCTATATGTATGATGGAGCTCCAGAAGAAGTCAGCACGCAAGCACCAATTCCAGCTTACTTAGCTGAAATCGTTGAACAAAAAAGAAATGAATTGATTGAAGCTGTAGCGGACTTCGATGAAGAATTGATGATCAATTACCTAGAAGGTCAAGAAATCACAATTCCACAAATCAAAGCTGCAATCCGTAAGGGCACGCTTCAAGTTAAGTTCTTCCCAGTCATTTGCGGAAGTTCATTCAAGAATAAAGGCGTCAAGCTGATGCTTGATGCAGTCGTAGACTATCTGCCTGCTCCAACTGATGTTGAATCAGTGATCGGTCATGATAGCAGCGGTAATGAAGTTGTACGTCACCCAAGTGACTCAGAACCATTTACAGCACTCGCCTTTAAGGTTATGACGGACCCATATGTCGGACGTTTGACATTCTTTAGAGTCTATGCAGGTCAAATCTCTGCTGGATCCTATGTGTTGAATACCAATAAAGACAATAAGGAACGTTTTGGCCGTGTTCTGCAAATGCATGCCAATCACCGTGAAGAAATCAAAGAAGTATTCGCTGGAGATATCGCTGCGGTTGTAGGATTGAAGGATACGACAACTGGTGATACATTGACTGGTGAAAAGGATGATATCATTCTTGAAACCATGATCTTCCCAGAACCGGTTATCAACGTCGCTATCGAACCAAAGACAAAGCAAGACCAGGAAAAAATGGGTGTTGCTTTACAGAAGCTCGCTGAAGAAGATCCAACCTTCAAGACATTCACTGACCATGAAACTGGACAGACAATTATTGCAGGTATGGGTGAATTGCATCTAGAAATCATCGTCGATCGCATGAGAAGAGAATTCAAGGTAGAAGCCAATGTTGCTGAACCTCAAGTATCTTATCGTGAAACGATTGCCGGTACGGCAGATAATGAAGGTAAATTCGTACGCCAGTCTGGCGGACGCGGACAATATGGTCACGTTGTGATCAAGTTTGAACCAAATCCAGGCAAGGGCTTCGAGTTTGTTGATAAAGTCGTTGGCGGTGTCATTCCTAAGGAATACATCCCAGCAGTATTGAAGGGCTTAGAAGAAGCACTTCCAAACGGTATTATTGCAGGCTACCCATTGATTGACATCAAGGCGACTTTGCATTATGGTTCATACCATGATGTCGACTCCTCTGAAATGGCATTCAAGATCGCAGCATCAATGTCCCTGAAGGAATGTAAGACTAAAGCCAATCCAGTGCTTCTCGAACCCATCATGGACGTAGAAGTCGTGGTACCTAATGATTATGTTGGTAACGTCATCGGTGACTTAACCGGAAGACGCGGACGTTTGGAGAGCCAAGAAGGACGCGGTAACGCTGTTGCCATCCGTGCGCTTGTGCCTCTATCTGAAATGTTTGGTTATGCAACCTCACTCCGTTCCAACACACAAGGACGTGCAGTATTCATGATGCAATTTGCGCGTTATGAAAGATGTCCTAAATCAATTATGGAAGAAGTTATTAAAAAGCGCGGTTCTAATTAATCGCACTTGCAAAAACACAGGTTTTAATATACAATTAGTATGGTAAAGAAACATAAAAAAATAAACTCACTATAGGAGGAAAGATTTAAAATGGCAAAACAAAAATTTGAAAGAACTAAGCCACATGTCAATATCGGAACAATCGGACACGTTGACCACGGCAAGACAACTTTGACAGCTGCTATTACAATGGTATTTCATAAGCAGGGTCTAGCAGACATTAAAGATTATGCATCTATCGATAGCGCACCAGAAGAAAAAGCACGCGGTATTACCATTAATACTGCACACGTTGAATACCAGACAACTAAGCGTCACTACGCACACGTTGACTGCCCAGGNNGATGGTCCAATGCCACAGACAAGAGAACACATTCTACTTGCCCGTCAGGTAGGGGTTCCAAAACTTGTTGTATTTATGAATAAAGCTGATATGGTTGATGACGAAGAACTACTTGACTTAGTCGAAATGGAAATTCGTGAACTTTTATCAGAATATGAATTCCCAGGTGATGAAATTCCTGTCATCAGAGGATCAGCTCTTGGAGCATTAAACGGCGAACCAAAATGGGAAGCTACAGTTCAAGCTTTAATGGATGCTGTCGACAGCTATGTTGACGTACCTGTTAGACAAACTGACAAGCCATTCTTGATGCCAGTTGAAGACGTGTTTACGATCACTGGTCGTGGAACAGTTGCTACTGGTAGAGTTGACCGTGGACAAGTCAGAGTCGGCGACACTGTTGAAATCATCGGTATCACGGATACGAAGAGCACAGTTGTTACAGGCGTTGAAATGTTCAGAAAGCTTTTGGATTATGCTGAAGCTGGAGATAACATTGGTGCTTTATTACGTGGTATTACACGTGATCAGGTTCAACGTGGTCAAGTATTAGCTAAACCAAAGTCCGTTAACCCACACTTCAGATTTGAAGCTCAAGTTTACGTCCTTTCTAAAGAAGAAGGCGGACGCCATACAGCGTTCTTCTCCAATTACCGTCCACAATTCTATTTCCGTACAACTGACGTTACAGGCGTTATTACGCTTAAAGAAGGTACAGAAATGGTTATGCCAGGCGATAACACTGTCATGATCGTTGAATTGATCCACCCAATCGCTATCGAAGAAGGAACTAAGTTCTCCATTCGTGAAGGCGGTCGTACTGTTGGTGCGGGTTCAGTAGTTAAGATTCTTGAATAGTAAAAAACTTTGAAGAGGCGAAAGCCTCTTTTTTGTTTGAGTGAAAATCATGGTAAATTTTATGAATAGAGGCAAAGTCCTCTATTTTTTTACTATGTATGATAAAATATTAATAAACCGCTGAAGGGTGAACCATCATGATCATTGATACGCACGCACATTTGAATACAGATGAATTCAAAGAAGACTTAGAAGAGGTTTTATCACGTGCGAAAGCACATGATGTGATGCGTGTTTTGGTCATCGGGATGGATGAAGCATCTAATAAACTCGCGATTGAACAAGCGAAAACACATGAGATGATCTTCGCTACCGTCGGTGTGCATCCAGGATATGTGGATAGCTCAACAACCGATCATTTGAAAGAACTGTTGAACGATAGAAAAGTGGTTGCCATCGGGGAATGCGGACTTGACCTGCACTGGAGAAAAGACAATTTCGAACTTCAGAAGAAAGTATTCATCGAGCAGATTGAACTGGCAAAACTAACAAAGCTTCCGCTTGTTATCCACACCAGAAACTCGTTCGAAGAAGCCTATCAATGTGTCTTGCCCTATAAGGGAGAAGTCAAAGGCGTGTTTCATTGTTTCAGCTCAGATTTAAAAGATGCGAAGCGCGCAATCGATTTAGGATTTTATATTGGAATCGACGGACCCATCACCTTTAAAAATGCTGATGAGCTCGTTCGTATTGTGAAAGAAATTGATTTAAAGCATATTTTGGTAGAAACAGACAGTCCTTATCTTGCACCAATGCCTCACAGAGGAAAAAGAAACGAACCGGGATATGTTCATAATGTGGTTGAAAAGATTGCAGAAATCAAAGGATTGACGATTGAAGACGTTAAAAAACAAACAACTCAAAACGCATTTGACTTGTTTCATTTAGGAGGATTCGAAAAATGAAAAGAAAATGGATGAATATCATCATTGTCATCTTTACAGTCTTATTATTGGCNNGATCTTGGAGAAGGCTTGTTCTTATATTATGTTTTGACAAATAACCACGTCGTTGAAGACGGCGGCGAAATGAAAATCCATTTTGGAAACATCATCGAGGACATTCCAGCAACTGATTATGTCGGCTTTGAACCTTATGATATCGCAGTTGTCCGTTTTCAAACCGATGAAGTGCTTCGTGTTCACCATGTCGGACCGATTGATGACAACACAACCACTGAAATCATCAAGGGACAAGATGTATTCGCTATTGGAACACCAGATGACATTCAAAAATTCAATTACGCGACTCAAGGTATCGTGAGTCTTGTTTCTTATCCATATAACGGCGTAACCGGATTGGCATTGATGCATGATGCAGCAATCAATCCAGGAAACAGCGGCGGACCATTGTTTAACTTGAATGGTGATTTGATCGGCATCAACGTTGCCAAGGTTGGAGATGTTTCTTCTGCGAACGGTTCATTGTCTTCTGAAGGATTGGGCTTCGCATTGAGCATCAATAAGATCGCACCTACCGTCAGAGGTTTTATTGAAACGGACTATATCGATATTGTCAGAAAAGCGAAACTTGGCGTCACCCTTCAGGAAGTCAGTATTTTCTTGGAAGAAAATGATGCGTCCTTATTACCTGAAAATCCAATCGGTGTCGTTGTCATTGATTTTGACTTAACAAGAAATGCGCATCTGGTCTTAGAAGTCTATGACCTGATCGTTGAAATGAACGGTATCGCGATTACCAGCATTCCAGATATCGCAGCACAACTGGAAGGCGCAGATTTCGGCGATAGCCATGAACTCAAAGTCATGAGAAAAGTTGGAGACACATTCACGCTCATCACAGTTACCATCATCCTGTCATGATTTCCAAAAAAGTATTTCATCAATTGGTGAAAAAGGGCTTAACCATAAGTTTTGCAGAAAGCATGACCGGTGGTTTAATGACCTATGAACTCATTAAAAACCCGGGAGCATCCAAGGTAATCAAAGGAAGCATTATTGCGTATAGCGATGAACAAAAGGTGAATCTTTTAGGTATTTCTCAGGATGAAATCAAAAAATATCCAATTGTCAGCAAGGAAATCGCCATTCGAATGGCGAACCAGATCAAGCATAAAATAGGCGCATCCATCGGTATCGGAATCACAGGAAACGCTGGTCCCGCACTGCAGCAAGGAACGGACAAACAGGAGGTTTGGATCGGCATATCAACAGATCATCAAGACGTTTGTTATCATCTTGATCTATCGGGATTATCTCGCATTCAGGCAATCAACAAAGCAGTTCGATTCACCTATGA
>DOYO01000119.1 GCA_003518475.1 Acholeplasmataceae bacterium | reverse complement strand
GAGGGAAGTGCGAAACATGAGTTATATAATATTCCCTATCCCGGTTATCAGTTTTATTGTACTTGTCGTACTGCCAGAAGAGTTTTCCCTAATTTAATAAATCACCAATTACATACGGTTTCATCGCATATCGGATTCGAGTTATTTGACCATCACAATGCCTTGGCCGATGCGGAGGCTTGTGCAAGAATTGCGATAAATATCTTGTGAAAAAAACGTCTTTGGCTATCCGGGTGTATTGTGCAGGAAAATACCCTGACATGGATCGACTGGTTTTTGGGACCGGTATCTGAATTGTTAGAAAATATAATTTAGCAAGTAAATCACTATTGACATTAATTGTCAAAAAATGCTTCTAACTTTGCCTTTATTTCAAAATTTATTGTTAATTTTAGGCGTTAGAACATAAATAAAAATATTTTATATTATAAATTTTATAACATGAAAAAAATTACTTTATTACTTTCAGTATTGTTGCTATCATTTGTTATCTATGCCCAGCAGAACAACATGATTGATGTAGTCTACCTCAAAAATGGAAGCATTTTAAGAGGTATTATCATTGAACAAGTTCCCAATGAATTGATTAAATTACAAACTGCCGATGGGAATATTTTTGTTTTTCAAACAAGTGAGATTGAGAAGATTGTGAAGGAATCTGTAGTAAAACAATCAAACAGACAGTTTGCTTTTGGTGATGAGGGTGTTCAACAAAGAAAGGGTTACATCGGCTTATCGATTGGGCCTTCAATTGCGGTGGGTGATTTAAGTGATTTACCGGTCGGTGCAATATTGAATCTCGTCGACTTTGGCTATCTGTTTACTGATAATATCGGGGTCGCAGCAAAATGGTTTGGTACTGCCCATGTAGAAAGTGGTGCAACCTTTGGCGTGGGGGGGGTGATGGGTGGTCTATTGACATCCACGCCAATTAGTTCCAAAATCAATTTTGAGGGTAAGGCGTTGATAGGTATGGGTGTGTTTACGGCTTCCTACGATGGGGTATCAGAAACATCAGAAGCATATTTTGGATATGATCTTGGATTAGGCTTAAGATTTAATACCAGTGAAAAAGTATCACTACTGTTAAATGCCGATTATATCGGGGTATCCGATTACAGTTCAGTGAATGTAACATTCGGTGTGGCATTTAGATTGAAATAGATATAGGTTTTTCTTTTATCTTTTTCAACTTATGAACGAACAGAAATATTCCGTAAATCAACATTTGATTGAATCGGTCATTACCTGGGTAAAGGACGGAGATATTGCAATTCCTGAAATACAGAGACCATTTGTTTGGGATTCATCCAAAGTGAGGGATCTGATGGATAGTCTTTATCAGGGTTATCCGATTGGTTATATCATTGCCTGGAGAAACCCGAATGTGAGATTGAAGGATGGTAGACTATCTGAAGGAAAAAGAGTGCTTATTGACGGGCAACAAAGGGTGACAGCCCTGACTGCAGCTGTTCTTGGTCAGCAGGTGGTCAATAAAGAATATAAGAAAATTACCATCAGAATTGCATTCAATCCGGTAGATGAGAAGTTTGAAGTTCTCAATCCCGCTATTGAAAAAGACAAAAGATGGATTGACGATATTTCTCCTATCATTACAAATGAATTGCGACTTTCAAAAGTAGTGAATGATTTTTGTGAATTGAATGAAGATGTTGACAGGGACAAAGTGGAGGATGTCCTGGAAAATCTTAAATCAATTGTGAAAAAACAAATCGGATTGATTGAACTGTCCGGTGACCTTGATATTGAGAAGGTGACCGAAATCTTTATTCGCATCAACAGTCAGGGAGTTGAATTGAGCCAAGCAGATTTCGTAATGTCCAAGATTGCAGCCAACGAAGAATATGGTGGCAATGTATTACGGAAATGCATCGATTACTTTAGCCATTTGTCGGTAGCACCCGAGTTCTACCCCAATATTGCAGAATTTGACAAGGAGTTTTCATCAACCGAGTATTTTAGGAAGATTTCCTGGTTAAAATCTGAAAATGACACATTGTATGATCCAACTTACAAAGATGTATTGAGGGTTTCCTTTACATACAAGTTCAGCAGAGGACGTTTGAGTGATTTGGTGAGCCTTTTATCTGGCAGAAATTTTGAGACGCGCGATTTTGAAGAGGAGATCGCCATCGATTCCTATGCCAAATTGAAAGAAGGGATCTTGGATTTTGTCAACGAAACCAATTTCAAGAAATTCATCATGGTGGTGAAAGCAGCGGGTTTTGTGGATGAGAGATTGATACGATCACAAAATACACTGAATTTTGCTTACATCTTATACTTGAAGCTGAGAGAACAGCATTATCATCCTGCTTTGATTGAAAAATATGTGAAGAAATGGTTTGTATTATCCATATTAACCGGTCGTTATTCCGGTTCGCCGGAAAGTATTTTTGATTATGATATCAAGAATATTTCATCCCGTGATTTTGGCGAATATCTTAAAGATGTTGAAAACGCACGTCTCTCGGATGCTTTCTGGACAGCCGAGTTGATTCAAAAACTGAATACTTCCATTTCAAGCAGCCCTGTATTCAATGTCTTTCTGGCAGCTCAATGTAAAATGAATAACAGGGGATTTCTTTCAAAGTCGATCACAGTCAAGGATCTGATTGAACAACGTGGAGATGTTCACCACCTTTTCCCACGGGCATATTTGAAAACCGTGGGCATGCAGAGAGGACAGTATAACCAGGTAGCCAATTATGTCTTTACGCAAAGCGAAACGAATATTCAGATAGGCAACAAGGCTCCGAAAATTTATTTCAATTATTTACTTGACCAATGCAACGGCGGCTCGTATAAATACGGTGGAATCACCGAATTGGATGATCTTAAATTAAATATGAAAGAGAATTGCATCCCTGAAAGCATTTTTGAAATGACACACGAAGGTTTTCAGGAATTTGTTGAGGAGAGAAGAATACTGATCTCAAACAAAATAAAACATTATTACGAATCATTGTAACGTTGATATTCAAGTTTTAAAAATTAAGTAATGAAAGAAAATTACAATAGAGACATTTTGTTGAAATGTATCGTCTGCGGTGATACTGATTTAGATTACGTTAAAAACGAATCGTCCGTAAAGTGTAATCGTTGTGGCAAAGAATATCCCGGTGGATATGATGAACTGGTTGAATTGAATCAACTCTATATCGAAGAACAAATTGAGATAATGAAGACAGAAATTGAGAAGGACACTCAGAAAGAGTTGGATGATGCGTTTAAAAAGGTATTTAAAAATAGCAAGTATTTTAAAATTAAATAAATATGGAAACGGCTAGTTTAATTATCTCTTGTTTAGCTTTATTTTTTGGAATTTATACATATTGCAGACATGATAGAAAAATTAAGATCATGGATGAGAGAATTAAAGAATATCAGATTGATTCATTTGAAAAACAAAAGATTGACCAAAAGAAAGCTATTATAGAAGCGAATTTTGTAAAAGGATCGAATGGTAAAAGTATTGTGAAAGTTTACAATAAAGGGATAGCAATCGCAAGAAATGTGAATGTCAATTTTCCAGAAATGGAAGGAGTTCATGTTTCCTCCAATCCTTTGCCCATTGATATAAGACCCAAGAATAGTATTGATATAAGGATAGTCTTATTTATGTCTTCAAACAGAAAAGACAAGATAGATTTAACTTTTACATGGTCTGATGATCTTTGCGAATCAAATCAGTCTATACAAACGATTCCCCTAAATTGATTAATGTGCCATAAAAGGCTCATTTTCTGGATAATGAAATTAATTGACAACATCAATCATAAACTAGGTGATGAGTTAACCAAAACAATCGGAAAGGGGCGCAAGTTATCGATTGCCTGGTTAGTGTCACTACCCAATTGAAATTTATGAAGGGCGAATAAAGTCATTTTTTTGCAAATATTAGACGTAAAAAATTGCAATTGACAAAAGATGTCAAAAAAGATGTTTTTCTTTGTACAATATTTCACATGATTGTGCAAATAGTGTGTATGGGAAAATTACCAGAAATAAAAATCAATTCGTTTCAGTTGGCAGTATTACTCGATGAAGCAAAAAAACTTTTTTACAGATTTGTAATTGAAAATCATGTTTTTTGCGCTCAATGTGGAGAGATCGCTCACGAAGGCATAGAAGTAACAGAAGTTTACCTGACCGCATTGAACGATGTCAGGGTGCGGGGTAGATGCCGGAAATGCAACGGCGAAGTAATCCGCCGGTTGTGTAAATTAAACTGTGTCAGGTTTTATTTTTACTGATGTTTCGCAGTTAAAAA
>DOYO01000117.1:3962-4797 GCA_003518475.1 Acholeplasmataceae bacterium | reverse complement strand
TAATCTCAAAGGATAAGGATGCTGATGGATTTCATGTCATCAATCAAGGAAACCTCTATCAAAAAAGAGAAACCATACATCCCGCTACACCAAAGGGTATCATGACGCTGCTCAAATCCTACGACATCAATGTATCAGGAATGGATGCAGTTATCGTTGGTAGAAGCAATATTGTTGGATTCCCAGTAGCAAGACTGCTGATGGATCAGGGAGCTACCATCACAGTATGCCACAGACAGACCAAGGATTTAGCATCCCATACCAGACAAGCGGACTTGCTGGTTGTAGCATCGGGAAAGCCCAACCTAGTTACCAAAGACATGGTCAAACCGGGTGCGATTGTGATTGATGTCGGAGTTAACAGAGTCGATGGAAAACTTGTCGGTGATGTTGATTTTGAAAATGTCAAGGATATCGTATCCTACATCACTCCGGTACCTAGAGGCGTAGGTCCGATGACCATCAATGCGCTTTTAGAAAATACCTATCAGCTTTACCTGAAGCACGTCGTTAAAAACTAAGAAACAAAAAGAACTAGAAAAATTACCTTTACAAATCAAACTGTATGTTGCTATAATAGGAATGTATTTAATTATCGTATAAGTTATCTAATACGGAGATAACGTTTCTACCGTGACACCACAATGTTACGACTACGATTATTGAAGCACGTAGGGGTTGTTTGACTAATTCGTAGCCTTTATACGAGGTATTTAAATACACAATAAGGGACACATAGGGGATAGGTAGCATTTGTATCTGCCAAAGTATGTGTGACTAAGAAGACACCCACTTTTATAGGGTGTTTTTTTTCTGTGAAAGTGTTAAAATAGAT
>DOYO01000117.1:3079-3902 GCA_003518475.1 Acholeplasmataceae bacterium | reverse complement strand
TTCATACCTAGAACTTATGCTGGTGATAATGACCCCTTGGACGTACTTGTTCTCTGTCAGGAAGATATCGAACCATTATCCATCGTCGAGGTTTACCCGATCGGCGTGATGAAAATGATCGATTCAGATGAAATCGATGAAAAAATCATCGCGATTCCATTTGGTGATCCATCACTCACTCAGTATAAAGACATCAGTGAATTGCCAGGGCACTTACTGACTGAAATGGGACACTTNNTAAGAAAACATATATTTTAGATATTGAAGGTGCAGAATCAGCTAAAAAGATTATTGCACAATGCATAAAAACATACGAAGACAAATTTGGAAAATAAAAGGAAGATAAAAAATTATGGGAAGAGCGCATGAAGTAAGAAAAGTAGCGATGGAAAAGACTGCTGCTGCAAAGAGTAAATTGTATTCCAAGTACGGAAAAGAAATTTACATGGCGGCGAAAAGCGGTACACCTGATCCAGATACGAACCAAGCATTAAAAAAAATCATTGAAAAGGCTAAAAAAGAACAGGTAACAGCCGACATCATCAAGAGAGCGATTGAAAAAGCAAAAGGCGGATCTGAAGAAAGCTATTACGATGTCAGATACGAAGGATTTGGTCCAGGGAATTCAATGCTGATTGTTGAATGCTTGACAGACAATGTCAACAGAACGATTGCTACCGTNNGGCGGAAAACTTGGAGTGGGCGGATCTGTGCTTCATCAGTTCACACACAATTCAGTATTCACTTTGCCAGGAGTTACGGAAGATGAAGTTCTAGAAATCTTGATCAACAACAATCTTGATATTTCAGATATCGAAGAAGA
>DOYO01000117.1:2380-2992 GCA_003518475.1 Acholeplasmataceae bacterium | reverse complement strand
AAAAGAGAAATTCTAAATTGAAAAAAATAACATAAAAAAACGATGAAATTTTAACAAAAGACAGGTTTCCAAATCACAGAAACTGTCTTTTATTTTGGTGCTTATTATGTTATAATAATACGAGATGTACTCGAGGAGGATAGAATGAACTTAAAAAAATATGATCCAATGATCGATGAAATCATCCAGAAAGAAAAAAACAGACAGGAAGAACACATCGAATTAATTGCTTCTGAAAACTTTGTTTCAGATGCAGTATTGGAGGCTCAAGGATCGATTTTAACGAACAAATACGCTGAAGGATATCCCAAAAAGAGATATTATGGAGGCTGTGAGTTTATTGATGAAATAGAAACTNNNNGAAGGCGGACATTTAACCCATGGATTCCATCTCAACTTTTCTGGTAAATTCTATAAAACTGCGTTTTACGGTGTTGATGAACAAACAGAAATGATTAATTATGACAAGGTTCTTGAGATTGCGAAAGAAATCAAGCCCCAGTTGATCATTGCTGGAGCAAGCGCTTATTCAAGAATCATTGATTTTAAGAGATTTAGAGAAATCGCCGATGAAGTCGGCGCTTATCTGCATGTCGATATGGCGCACATCGC
>DOYO01000117.1:2202-2327 GCA_003518475.1 Acholeplasmataceae bacterium | reverse complement strand
GTTTCCTTCCTTGAAGCACTCAGCCCTGAATTTGTTGAATATCAGACTCAGGTTGTTAAAAATGCACAAGTACTCGCTGAAGAAATGAAGAAACGTGGATTCAGAGTGGTGAGCGGCGGAACAGA
>DOYO01000117.1:0-2175 GCA_003518475.1 Acholeplasmataceae bacterium | reverse complement strand
AACATCACAGGCTTAGATGCAGAAAATTTACTGCATAAAGTCAGCATCACTTGCAATAAGAATGGATTGCCATTTGACAAAGAAAAACCAGCATATGCGAGCGGAATCCGCATCGGTACTCCTGCGTCAACAACTAGAGGATTTAAAGAAAACGAAATGAAATTAATTGCTGAATTTATTGATCANNAATGATGAAATAAAATTAGCTGAAATCAATAGAAAAGTCATCGAACTGACACGAAAATTTCCATTATACAAGAAGGGAGTATAAAAGATGATTGCAAAAACGAAGTATATTCCAGACGGGAAAAAAGAACTCAAAGAACTTCCCATCATCCATTATCTTGATGCTGAATATGTTTATTATCCAGTAACCAGCGCACGTTGCCCAGAAGGCGAAACCTGCGTTATTGGTGGTCAATTTGTCAAAGTCGGAGAAATCATTGGAACAAGAAAGGGTGCTTTCTTTGAACAACCGATGCACGCCACAGTCAGCGGCGAAGTCGTAGGGAATGAAAAGCATATCGATCAGAGCGGCAAACTTGTCGACTGTCTGATTGTAAAAAATGATAAAAAATACACGATGCATTCAACAATCGTTGAACGTTCAGATGAAGAAATCGATCAACTGACTAAAGAAGATTTCATCAAGATTGTTAAAGATGCAGGATTAGTAGGTTTAGGTGGAAGCGCATTTCCAACCTACATCAAGCTCGAAACCAAGGATACAATCGATGTTGTCATCGCGAACGGTGTTGAGTGCGAACCCAACCTGATCAGCGACTACGGTTTGATGATGACCGATCCAAGATCCGTGATTGAAGGCCTTATTTACGCAATGAAAGCTTCTGGAGCAAAAAAAGGCGTCATCGCGATTAAAAAGAAATATTCTGTGATTGAAGAAAGATTGAACTTCTGTCTTCATTCATTTTCTAATTATGACATTAAAATTGTCAAAGTCGGCAACTACTATCCTCAAGGATGGGAACTCGCCATGATCAAGAATGCTTTGGGCATTAAAATTCCGCAGGGAGAATTGCTCTCAAAGTATGGGGTATTGAACTTTAATGTCTCAACGCTTCAAAGTATTTATAATGCAGTTAAAAAGAGATTGCCTGTACTCGAAAGATTATTTACAATCAGCGGAGACGGCATACACAATAAGAACTTCAGAGCGCGTATCGGCACATTGGTGACTGAATTGATTGCCCTCGCTGGAGGATATAAAAATCCCGAACAGCCCAAAGTTATGATTTTAGGCGGACCGATGATGGGTACGAATATCATGAGAGACGATGTTGTCATGACACATACGACAACGAGCTTGATCGTGATGAACGACAATCCCATCAAAGAAGAAGCATGCGTACATTGTGCGTCCTGCGTCTATTCATGTCCTGTTGAAATTCAACCTGTTCAAATCATGAATGCGTACAAGGTTAAGGATAAAGAGATGCTCAAGACTCTTGAAGTCAATAAATGTATCGAATGCGGATTATGCTCGTATGTCTGCCCATCCAAGATTCATTTGACAGAATATATGCGTTTAGGCAAACGCTTGGCAAAGTAGGAGGAAAAAATGCAAACTATTAAACAAACAAGTCCCTATGTTCGTAAAGCAGTTTCAACCAAACGCATGATGATTGATGTCTTAATTGCATTGATTCCAGCGGTATCTTTCGCTATTTACCGTTTCGGTTTTGATGCCNNGTGATGATTGGGTTGGAAGCAGTTGCTTTCGGCATGATGCATAAACCAGCAAAAAGTGAAAAATTCAGTGAAAGATTAAAATCAAGATACACAGACTATACCATCAACAACATTACCGCACCTGCAGTCAGTGCAATCATCTTCGCGATGATCATTCCTAGTCAACTTCCAATATATGCCGTCGTTGTCGGTGCTGCTTTTGGTGTGATCATTGTTAAAATGCTATTTGGTGGTCTTGGATCTAATATATTCAATATTGCAGCAGCAGGCCGTATCTTTATCGGACTCGCATTAACCAATATGTTCGCTGGAGCNNGCATTAACAACGATTAGAAGCGGATTGCTTTTCCCACAAGCTTTAAATAGCTACTCAATTTCAGATTTATTCTTTGGTAATATACCTGGTTCAATGGGTGAAATCAGTGCGCTTGCCATCTTGATTGGCGCAGCATACTTATTAATCCG
>DOYO01000046.1 GCA_003518475.1 Acholeplasmataceae bacterium | reverse complement strand
AAGCAGCTTGCCGATGGCGCCTAGTCCGATGATGCCGATGGTCTTATTGAATATTTCAGTTCCTCCGAATTGAGCTTTCGCTTTTTCGACTGTCTTTGCAATTTGATCATCCGTCTTATTATTGTTCAACCATTGGATTCCACCATAAATATCTCTTGAAGCCAAAAGCATGCCTGCAATAATCAATTCTTTAACAGCATTCGCATTCGCTCCCGGTGTGTTGAACACAACAACGCCTTGTTTAGCGAGATTTTCAAAAGGTATATTATTGAAACCAGCACCTGCACGTGCAACCGCAAGGACAGATTCAGGAAGTACCATTTCATGCATAGAAGCGCTTCTTACCAAAATAGCGTCTGCTTTCTGAAGCTCAGTAGTGATTTGATAGTTTTTTGGAAGTGTATCCAAACCAACCTTTGATATTGGGTTGAGACAATGTATGGTTCTCATTTCATTACCCCTTTAAGTTTTGTTCGAATTCTTTCATAAAGCTGACCAATGCTTTAACGCCATTGATCGGCATCGCATTATAGATGGATGCTCTCATACCGCCAGTTGTGCGATGTCCCTTCAAATTATCAAAGCCCTTAGCTTTCGCTTGCTTGATAAATTCTTCATCAATTTCTGGACTGATTGACTTGAAGCAGACATTCATCAATGATCTCGATTTCTTTTCAACAGTTCCATAGAACAACTTGCTTGAATCCAAATAATCATAGATGACATTCGCCTTTTCCACGTTAATCTTATAGATTGCTTCAAGACCGCCATTTTTCAACAGCCATTTGAAGACTTTGCCGCACATATAGATTCCATAGGTTGGAGGAGTATTATACATCGATTGGTTTTCGGAATGAATATCATATTTAAGCATCAATGGTGTGAAGGGGAAATGATCTTTCGTGATTAAATCTTCACGGATGATGACAATGACCGTACCTGCTGGTCCGACATTCTTTTGAGCACCAGCAAAGATTAAACCATATTTGGTGACATCAATCGGTTCCGATAGGAAACATGATGAAGCATCGGAAACGAGCGGTTTTCCTTGTGTATTTGGAAGTGTATGATACTTAGTTCCATAAATCGTATTGTTTTCACACATGTAGACATAATCCGCATCGGGACTGATCTTCAAATTGGTAACATCTGGAATGTAGGAAAATATTTTGTCTTCAGAGGATGCCACTTTGTTGACCTTGCCATAAACTGCAGCTTCTTCAGCAGCTTTTTTAGCCCAGTGTCCGGTGATGATGTAATCTGCGACCTTGTTCTTCATTAAATTCATCGGTACCATCGCAAATTGCGTTGTCCCTCCTCCTTGAAGAAATAAAACCTTGTAGTTGGATGGAATGTTTAAAAGCTCTCTCAAATCTTTTTCTGCATCATCGATGATTTGTTGATAAACCTTGGAGCGGTGGCTCATTTCCATGACTGACATGCCGCTGCCTTGGTAATCCATCATTTCATTGGCTGCTTCTTTTAATACCTCTTCGGGTAGTATTGCTGGTCCTGCTGAGAAATTGTAAATACGTTTCATTTTTATTGTTCTCCCTTCATTTTTTGATTGGTTTTTATGATGAATCTACTTTCTAGATAGTATCTTTTCGCAGTTGCGCATCCCATTGAAAATGATTTTCTAGGTAAAACCTTGCCTTGTTGGATGAATGGAACCAGTTCAGAACGTTCCATGCAAGGCATCTTGATGCCAATGCTCTTTGGATGATCCTTGCAAACCTGGATGAGTTCCTCGTCTCCATGGATGTAATCAATGGTGACATGCGGGTGTCTTTCCATGTAGGAATCAATATAGGATTGAATTTCTTCATAAGCTGTTGGAACATTCTTTGGAATGTAGAACGCAGTCTTTCCGACTTCATTCGTATAAATCCAGGTTTCTTCTTCACGGTCTACTGCATGAAATAATTCTGTTATAAAAGATTCATCTGCATTAAATAATACGCGGTGGATGCCTTCGAACTGAAGTCCTTTATCGTATATGTTCACAACTTCAACCAAAGCATACTGCGCTGGATGATTGATCAATTCTTCCTTAGGCAACGTTTTTTTCAGCATTTCCCAATGCGCTTTCGCTGTTGCCAAACTGTGATTTCCATCTCCAGCAACAAACAGCAAAGGATTCTTCGGATCTTGAATCAAACTGTAAAAATCCTTAATGATTTGGTCGCAATCTTTAATTTGATATCCTTTGATGTGTCCACCGAACATATTCAAGACGAAATCGTACTTCTTGGTAAATTCATGTCGTCTTTCATAAAGATTTTCAATGATTTGCAATTTTGGATCATCGACAAGCAGCATCACATGGGAAAGCTCTAATGGAGCGTTTTCTCTGATTTTAACTCTTGGTGGAATTCTATTCAATATCGTCTTTTCAGTTGTTCTGATCAATGGTCTGGATCCATCTTGGTAATCATATGCTTCCAAATCAATGGTCATCAATAATCCAAGTCTTCGATTATTGATTGAAGTCATTCTTTCAATGAGCATCATCGAAGGTCCAATATCTTCAAAGATGAAATGGTTCAGATAATCAATCATCGTTTGATTGATCTTTTTGATGTATTCATCATTCATCTTTTCTAAATACACTTCGGGTAGAACCATTTCAAAAGTGGATGGTTCATCTCCGATAAATTTCTTAAGTTCTTTCCAGTAAGAAGGTTGGCTGGTAAACTGGTCACAGGCGACAATCGCCCATTTGGTTAAATCAATTGATTTTCTTGGTAACAGGATATTCGGTACTCCAATAGCTTTTTGCAGGTCCTTTAGCGGCATAAAAAATACTCCTTTTCCCTTTTTAAGAGCTTTTTCCTCGTGATCATTCTATTTTTGAAAAGATAATCAAGCTGATTTTAACAAAATACATTGGTAATCCTCGTTTTGTAGATAAAGCATGCGATTGAATCTTACCATAAGCCTGAAATGGTCTTATTTATTTATTGAAAACATAGAAGAAACGGGTGCTTACTGATTAATTTTATTCTATCATGAAAGCGCTTTTATAGCAATCAAAAAGATAGAAAAAATATAACTATTTTATCAAATGAAATTATCAATCACCTAAACATGAACAAGAGTAAAAAAAACCACATGTCAAATGAGATGTGGTTGATGCGGATTAACTGTGATATTTACTTTTTCTTTTTTTGAATGAGCTTTTGTTGATGTTTCTCCATGTTTTCTTTGACTCTATACATAACGATATCTTTCACCAAATCAAACGGAATGTCTTGCTGGATTGGAAACTGGATTGCGCCTTTTGATGTATGATAAGCAGTCAATTTAGAAGTGAATGCTTCCACGCCTGAGCTTCCAGGATAAAAGCCGATATGGTTTTGAAAAGCTGCAAAATGTACAAGATTGCCGTGCAAATCAAAGGTCGGCATCTGGTAACTGATCTTTTCAAAAGCTTCTGGTGCTGCTTGTTGAATGCATTTTCTCAAAGCATTCAGCTTATCTTGAACCGATTGTGGAAATTGGGCAATATATGTATCTGTATTTAATTCAATTTGCGGATTTTTATTCATAGTCACCTCTATTAATCATCTATATGCTCATTTTACAAAATAAAAGTGCAAAATCCAAGGATTTCACACTTAATCAATCTTGATGATCATTGATTAGTCGTACTTTTTGATATTCATGAAGATGACTGGACCAAAGAAAACAGCGAAGAATAGCCAATACAACCCAATGGTTTGAAATATTACATTAAAGGTGTGATTGTTAATTCCTGTAATCACATAGCTAATAACGAAAACAAGCGTCCAAAGCGAAGCACCAATCATGATATCATCTCTTGTTTTCATTTTAAGAATTAAAGGTGTGAAAAATGAAAGAATAAATGCGGGAATTGCAGACAATCCGAGCAGAAGGCTGATTAAATAAGCTCCCCGTTCAGTATCAGGATTGACATCCTCTTGAAATAGCAGGGAGATCAAAAATTGAAAACCTGTAATAATCATGAGCAGCACAACACCGATGATGATATTTTTGAGAATTTTGTTCAACATACCACCTCTTTCGACTACATTTTATTCCCGATTGGAATAAAATGCAATCTTATCATCCATTTAGGGATGAATCCGCTGATATTTCGGTAGTTTTTTTCTTTTTTCGTTCCAACAAGTATACAACTCCCAAAAGTAAAACACCGAGTAAAAAGGCGAATGCGCTGGAATCAAAGAGCAGGATTGGACTCTTCTCGTAGAGAAATCCACCCAGTAGCGGTCCAATCACCATGCCAATGGAAACGAAGGACTGCCTGATGCCCATCGCTGAACCATATTTTCCTTCTTTGGCATGCAAGGAAATATAGTTTTGCTCAAGGGGTTGATAAATCGCTTTTAAAACAACATAAACCATGAAAACCGTGTACATCGTTAACAAAAACACATTCGATCTGAATACATAAAATACAATCAATGCACTTAAAATATGAATGATGCTGATTAAGACCAGCTGTTTCTTGAACTTTGCGAAGATGGGAACGAGAATCACACTCGCAAACAACGATGCGACTCCTGTCGCCATCACGAATGCACCTAAATCCAAAGGCGTATATCCCAATTCATCAAAGTAGACATCGATATATTTGTTTAAATTGGTACTTCCAATGGTGATTAAGGCTAAAGAGAGTAAAAATATCAGTAAACTAGGTTCAATCTTTGTAATGCCTTTCAGATCTTTTAGAATGGAGTTTCTTGGTTTTAAGCTGACAGGAGGTTCTATCTCTTTAAGAAATAGGTAGATGGAAAGCGCATAAGCTGCGTTTAAAATCGCTTGAATCAGGAAGATAAGCCTATAGTCAGATGTTCCCAAAAGATTGGATATGAAGGGATTTGATGATAGGAAACCACCGATTGCATAGCCGAAGGATGCACCCAATGTAACTGCAGCTGCAACATATGCTAGGAATCTCGCTCTATCTCTGGGTTCTGAGAGTTCAATCAAATAACTGGTTAATAGTGTGATCGCGGATACAATCCCAAAACCGCTGATGAATCTGAATAAAACCATCAGGGAAGCATTACCGACGTATGCGAAACAGACTTGGCCGAAGCTATAAGCTAGAATTCCGAAAACAATGTACTTCTTTTTTTTACCTTGATCACCCAAGACTCCCCAGATGGGTCCGCCAATCATTAAACCAAGGCTCATCGCAGAGAAAAACACACCAAACATATAATCTGGTATGTCTAAGCTTCTAACAAATGCAGGTGTGACAGGATGTCCTAGATTGGAGATGAGACTTTGAATAAACGAAAAGAAAATGATTAGATATATTGTTTTTTTCATATATGCTCCAAAGATGTCAATTCTTCTTCTATTATAGCATTGTTCATATGAATAGATGAAGGTGAAGAATCTGCTAATCAAAAAGAAAATGGATCTCGTTCAAGACCCATTCGTTGTTGATGATTGTTAACTTCATGCATTATTCAGATGATGTGTTTGTTGTTCCCCATTCGACAATTCCTTGTGAACTGTTCCATGAAGCATCCCATCCCGATGGGAGTTCCGAAGCACCACAGTAGATGATGATTGGAAGCATTCTTACAGCACTGAATGCATCAGAACCAACCACAGTCACGCTGTTTGGAATATAGATTGCAGTGAGTGCATTCGTACCAACAAATGCTGATGCACCGATATTGGTGACCGTATTAGGTATTAGGACATTTGTTAATTGAATAAGATTGGAAAATGCATATTCTTTAATGCTTAAAAGTCCTGATGGAAGTACGATTTCCTCTAAATGTTGTGCCATAGCGAAAGCGAATGGTCCAATTTCTTCTATCAAACTTCCATCTTCAAAAATCAAACTACTGAGTTGATATGCATACGCAAATGCATAACTTCCAATACTGGTTACACTCTTTGGTATTTCAATTGTCGTTATAAGTGAACAACCCATAAATGTTGAATCACTAATTTCTAATAACTGACTTTCTTCTTGAAAGATTATTTCGGTTAAATAAGAAGACATTGCGAATGCGTTAGAGCCGATAGTAACTACGCTATTCGGAATATAAAGCGTCGACAACACATTCGACATGAAGGCATTATTGCCAATAGATGTGATTGTATTGGGAATAGTGATGGAAGCAATCTGTTGCATGACAAAGGCATTTTGAGCAATATGTGTCACCAATAATCCATGATGTCTTTTAGGGATGACAACTGCTGCACCAGGTGAATTAGCAAGATAGCTGATGGCGTACTCATCTTCAATCAATGTATAAATAAGTCTTTCACTCCCATAATCCGCATAGAGTGTAATGTCTCTTCTTGGCATCTTGTCTGAAGAAAAATAGTTGTTCAATCCTTCATCCATATACCATCCTGCAAACTCGAAATTTTGTAAATCTGGATCATCAGGAAATAGAATTGTTTCATTCGCCTTGTATGTTAACGATGTAATTTCTGTTCCGCCATTCGATTCGAAAGTGATGGTGTATTCTTTGTTGAACCAAAGATAGTATAGAGTTATACTGCTGGTCAAAAATACGGAAATCAAAATGATAATGAGTGTTTTCTTCATGATATCCCCTCGTTCGCTTAGTAAGCAAGTCTTTAAAAAAATTATACCATTCATAAACACAAATGATATAAGTAATTTTAAACAGATTATGGATTCATATGACAAATTAAGCGAATATTGTTGAATAAATAAAAAAAAAGACATTCAATGTCTCTTTATTCTAAAGGATTAACCTTTGACAACCTTATTACGAACAATCTTCTTGCCAGCCATTTGTGCTCTTTTAAGTTGATTTTTCTTCAGGTGTTTTCCTTTATAGTTTTTTTGCATGTTTTGCATAGTGTTTAGCTCCTTATATTTCTCGTATGTATTATATCACAGTTGAAAGCGAAAAAGATATAATATAATCATCAATTTTGCAATTGCATCCTGTGCGAATGATAATCTTGTTTATGAACGGTATAGACGGGATGTTTTTGCTTTGATTTCAGCGTTGCCGATGTATTCATCCAACGTATCTTCATAAGTAAATGCCCCTAAATCACCAATTTCAACAATTTTATTACAAACTGTCTCCAGTAATCTATGGTCGTGTGATGCGACAATGACTGCGCCTTTATAGTCTTCCAAACCCTTATTCACGGATTGGATGGATTCAAGATCCAAGTGCGTTGTCGGTGAGTCGATCAATAGCGTATTGGCTTGGGCAAGCATCAGCTTAGAATACATGCACCGCATCTTTTCTCCACCGGATAAGAACTTGACCTGCTTGAGCGGTTGATCACCAGAAAAGAGCATGCGTCCTAAGAAACCTCTGATATAAGATTCATTGGGATCCTTGGAGTACTGTCTCAGCCAATCAATCAGATTGCTGTCGTTTCCTTCAAAATAAGATTCGTTATCATTGGGGAAATAAGCTTTCGATACGGTTTGTCCCCACTTCATCGTTCCTGTATCTGGTTTAAGTTCTCCAGCAAGAATTTTGAGTAAGGCAGTTTTAGCCAAATCATTATTTCCTAAAAGTGCGACCTTATCGCCTCTGTTGACGGTAAATGAAACATTTTCAAATAACTTTTTGCCATCTAAAGAAGCACTTAAGTTTTCAACTTCTAAAACATCTTTACCAAGCTGTTTTTCGATTTCAAAACCGATGAAAGGATACTTTCTGGTAGATGGGACAATTTCATCAAGCTGGATTTTTTCAAGTGATTTTTTTCTGGAGGTTGCCTGTGAAGATTTGGAAAGATTGGCGCTGAAGCGTGCGATAAAGTTTTTGAGTTCTTGGACGCGTTCTTCTTTTTTCTTATTCTTATCCGCCATCAATTTTTGAACGAGTTGTGAGGATTCCATCCAGAAATCATAATTCCCCGTATACATTTTCGCTTGGAAATAATCGATATCAACCATATGCGTGCATACGTTGTTTAAAAAGTGACGGTCATGCGATACCGTAATCACGGTATTGTCATAATTGATTAAGAAGTTTTCAAGCCATGCAATCGCTTCGAAATCCAAGTGATTGGTCGGTTCATCAAGCAGTAAAATATCAGGATTACCAAATAGCGCTTGAGCAAGCAAGATCTTTACTTTATTTTTCGGCAGAATATCGCTCATCATCTTCTGAAAATCACTTTCAGGCACATTCAAACCATTCAATAGCTTTTCAGCATCCGATTCAGCATCCCAGCCATCAAGCTCAGCAAATCTGCCTTCGAGGGTTGCTATTTCGTAGCCTTCAGCTTCTGTCATATGTTCTTTTTGATAGAGAACCTCTTTTGCCTGCATGATCTTAAAAAGCTCTTTATGGCCCATAATCACAGTTTCTAAGGCTGTATAAGCATCAAAAGCATTCTGGTTTTGTGTTAAAAAAGCCAGACGCTTGTTTTTTTCAATGATGACATCTCCAGATGACGATTCCTTTTCTCCAGATAGTAATTTTAGAAATGTTGACTTACCTGCGCCGTTAGCGCCGATAACCCCGTAGCAATTCCCGGGTAAGAATTTTAGATTGACATCCTCAAAGATTTTCTTATCTGGAAATATCAAACTCAGACTTGATACAGTAATCACAATATAACCTCCATAACAAATAAAAAACGGCATAGCATGAATCAGATCGCTACCTGCCATATTTGCCTGTATAAGTTTACCTTAAAGAGATGA
>DOYO01000142.1 GCA_003518475.1 Acholeplasmataceae bacterium | reverse complement strand
ATTCCAGTTTCATCTACTAAAAGCTTCATCGATGTAAATCTTTTGTAGAAGAAATGCATGAAAATCATTTCAATGGTCACGATGGAAAAAAGAATCGTTACCACGATATTGTGAATATAGATAACACTGAAAATCACGAAGAAAAAAGAAAAAACAGCAACAAATGGAATGATTACAGCCAGAATAAACATATATTTTCTGTAGATATAAATTTTTTTTGAATTTTCATTCATTTCATAAGATTCCATAACATGCTCCTTATTTAAAATGTCTTTTCGTTATTTTCATACCCAACCAGCAGGCATCAATGCATCCCCATACAGAGTTAACAAGATGAGAATCATTAGTCCAATCACGAACATGATAACTGAAACTATCACATTTTTGCGTGTACTAAATCCTGATCCCCACGAAATCCGATTTTTTATGATAATCACGAGTTTGATCAGACCAATCACTAATATTAACCACCCGACGACTTGGAAAAAAACAAGAATTAACAAACCTGGTTTATCCAAAAAATAGTACATATAGTCTTCCCCTTATGGTGAGTTCATTTGAAAAATATATTAACTAACATGAATGATGTGCTGATGGATAACAGCCCTTGCGATATCAATTCGTCGCTATTTCATTACATAAGTGCGTATTTTGGGGGATACACTCCCGAATCATGTCTTTACTATTATGTTACAGCATTTTCACAATTCAGAATTTGTAAACCAGATTCTTATATTGCACCCTAGTTGAGTACAGCATCGTCGAGTGATTCCTCAATATTTCCGTCGCCAAGCATAATCCGTTCCAGTGCTTCCCCTACAAAGATCCATGCATCATCGGATCTCATAAAGGCTGCAGCAAAGAACAAGTCTTCAAGTTGCAAGTATGCGGCATTTGCTACCAACGAATTATTTTGTTGAGCGACTGTAGGATTATTTAGAAACTCTTGATATATTGCACTTGCATAAGCACTTGTCCGAACAGGTAAATTACCTGTGTTTACCGCCCAATCTGTAGTGATTTCAGTACTTGTTAAGTATTTGATGAAAAGCCAGGAAGCGAGCTGTTGTTGAATTGTTCCGGTATCGATTAAAGCAAGATCCGTACCCATTTGAAGAACTGCATTGGAATTTGATATCTCGCCATGATGCGGAATTGGAGCAACTCCAATTTCAAAAATAGGCATTCCTGTTATTGAGTCTAAAGGGGGAATGTTATACCTAATATCTGCAGTTGAACTGATCATGATGAATGTTTTTTGTTGCATGAATGGATTCGTACCATAAGACTCATCCCAAAAGGATGGTAATGTCAAATGATTTTTGTTTGTTTTTAAAAAGTTCATTGCAGAAAGTGTATTGGTATCATCGACCCATAAACAAGAACCTGTCATGTCATCATAGTTTAGACTTGTATATGCTCCTTGAAATTGTTTGATGAATGTTATAAATGCATTATTTGGTGAGTCATAGACAACAGGAATGACTTGATTGATATTATTAAATTGGGCACCGTAATTTTTAAGTTGGGCAGATGCTGCAATGATATCCTGCCAAGTTTCCGGGACAGCAAGATCTAACGCATCAAAAGCTGTTTTATTATAGATCATCACTTCTGTTCTCTTTGAAAATGGGAGTGCATAATAAGAATGGTTTAAATCATACTGGCTGCTCTCTTCTCTAAATGATAATAAAATATCGTCAAGGGCATCCAAATCATTAAGTCCCCATAATGAGTTTTCAATAAAAGGATTGAGTTGAAGTAAGAAATCCCCATGAGTATACTCAGCAGTATGATATGAAGTTGCTTGTATGATGTTGGGTAATGCTCCCCCACCGAAGACAGTTGAATTGAAAGCAGTATTTATACCATCAACATTGCTGTACCCTGTAGGAATATTGACTGTAATATTTGGATATAATTCCTTGAAGGAATCTGCATACCCCTGTAGCAATGTTCGACTCGATGTTTTTTCTGCATGCCACAAAGTGATAGATATTGGATCTGTCGTCAGTTCCAGAGTATTCGCCCATTTTGCATAGAGTGTAAAATCATTTTCTGGCATGGTAGTGAATGTATATGGCAATGTATAGTCGTCATCTAGATACCAACCTTCAAAAACAAAAAAGCCATCTTTGGTAGGATTTGCAGGCTGTTGAATCGATTCTTGATATTCAGCTTGGATTGGATCGACCGCTGTTCCCCCCATGGAATCAAATGTGATGGTGTATTCCAAAACGTTTATATTAATTGCCCATTTTGCGTAAACAGTCATTTCACTTGAACGATGCGTTTCTGGTAATTTGCCAGCTGTTAATTGTTCTTGGAATGTTTCGTTATCCCAAAACCAACCTTCAAATGTAAATCCGTTTTTTGTTGGTTCATTAGGTAAATTGATTGAATCGCTTATGACTGTGATCGATGATACCTGAGATCCTCCGTTAGAATCAAACGTTAATGTGTATTCTTCTGTCTCGGTGCAAGAAAATAAAAATAGACCCATCAATAAGGTTATGCTAAACAAAACTAATAATTTTAAAGTATTCATTGAATGCCCCCTGTATAGGAATTGGTTTGGTTTTATTATATCATTCAATTCTAAATTACAAATAATATTTTTTATGGATTGATGACGAGAAATTCGGTGAGAAATAGAAATGAAGATATAAAAAGCAATCCTTTTGGACTGCTTTCATTGATGTATTATTTGATTTCATATAACTTTTCAATGCTTATCAAATGATTATACTGTTGGATTCAATATACCCTCAATCACATCAATCAAGAGTTGTGCTGATTTCTGATGCGTGATGAAGCTGGCGTGATTATTCGCGCCTGCTAAATCTCCATCATCTCCAACTTGTTTGATAATCACCATATGAACAAACGCCTTATCTAATGCACTCAGTTGATTGATGACCTCATTGGCTGCTGTGCCATTTTGTGATCCCTCAGTCATTGTCCAAAGGATATGTGCTTCAGGAGCATCTTCTCTGAGTTTAAAAATGAAATCCGCTACTGCTGCTTTAAACTCTAATATCTTTTCGGTTTTAGCAAATCCGCTTAACTTATTGATGACAGAAGTATAATCATTACCGCCGATATTAATAATGATAAAGTCTGGTTGTTTTGCGTGATCATAAGTGATATCTATAATCTGTTGATCAGGATCGATACCGATATAGTCATAAGCTTTAACGATGTTATCTTCACCTGATACATCATTATATCCGAATGCCAATCCCCAACCTGAATTTGAAACGAACTCATAAGAACCTTCAAAGTGGGCTGCTGTCAAATATCCAAAAGAATGCAGGGATGATGAGTTTTCGGTAGTTCTAGGTTGTCCTGGACTTCCTAGGGCTCCATGACCCGAAATACCGGATGCACCAATCAATAAGAAATGTGGTTGATCTTCTGGAATAGTAACTTCTTTTAAATAACCGTTTGTTGATATTCTATGGAGAGATGTAAGTCCATCTTCTGGCTCACTCCTCTTGACAAGCTCAACAACGTGATGATCATACGTATCAAATTCGATACGCAAGGTTGATTCAAATTCACTTTGAACATAGATTCCGCTTGTTAATAGATCTTCTCCATCTTTCGCGTAACTATAATAGATATCATGATTCTTGTCTTCAAGTCTAAGTTCGATATCTATAACTCTTCCATAAAATTCAAGTCTGAATCCTGTTGCCGTATGATAAAAATACTCTCGTTCATTTTGATAGGCATGTCTACCATACCATTCAATATATGAACTGTTTAATTCTGATTTTTCTAACACCTTAATGGATTCTTCTGTCGGTACTTCTGTAACAGGCTGAGCACTGCAGCCTGAAAGAAAGAATCCTAAACTGAGTAGAAGAATCCAAAGTTTTGTCATTTGATGGCTGCCTTCATCACTGCTCTGGCAATATTTTTAGCAACCTTTTTATTGAAGATATTTGGAATGATATAAGTTTCTGTCAATTCTTCCTTCTTTACAATCTTGGCAAGCGCTTTGCAAGCTGCGATTTCCATTTCCTTGGTAATCTGTCTCACCCTGCTATCCAATGCTCCTTTAAATAATCCAGGGAACACCAATGCATTATTGATCTGATTGGGCAGATTGGATACACCGGTACCTACAACACGCGCACCAGCATGCAATGCTTTATCTCTTGAGATTTCAGGAGTTGGGTTCGCGAGTGGAAAGACGATGGCATTTGGATTCATATGTTGAATCATGTCTTCGCTTACGATATTTCCCGCAGAGACACCAATAAAAACATCAGCTCCCAGTAAAGCATCTTTGAGTAATCCGTTTAAATGCTTTCTATTCGTTTTAAGTGATATTTCTTTTTGGGCGAAGTTCAATTGTTCATCACCTTCCAAGATGATACCAAAACGATCGCAGACGGTGATATGCTTAGCACCCAAGTCAAGTAAGAACTTGGTGATGGCGATACCGGCGCTGCCTGCGCCATTGATGACAATTTTCGCTTCGTTAAGCTTTTTCCCAACTAGTTTCAAAGCATTTGTTAACGCTGCTCCGACAACAATCGCAGTTCCATGCTGATCATCATGGAATACCGGAATATCACAAAGCTCTTTCAATCTTCTTTCCACTTNNGCTGAAATATCTTCTAAGTTGATTCCTCCAAATGACGGGGATAGATGATAAATCGTATTGACCAATTCATTTACATCCTTGGTGTTTAATACGATGGGGATAGCATCCACATTGGCAAATCTTTTGAATAAAGCGCACTTGCCTTCCATGACTGGAATGGCAGCGAGCGGTCCGATATCTCCTAAACCCAAGACTGCAGTTCCATCCGAGATGACTGCCACTGTATTTCTTTTTGAAGTCAGAGCATACACTTCCTCAGGGTTTTCATGTATTGCCAAACAAGCCTTGGCTAC
>DOYO01000028.1 GCA_003518475.1 Acholeplasmataceae bacterium | reverse complement strand
GTAGCAACCAAAGAATTATTTGTAGGAAGAAATGAATTGATTGCTGTCTTAAAAGGCATTTCAAATCTAGCAGGCGTTACTGTGAATATCATGGATGATGAACGTTCTATTTTAGGTAGAGAATCCATCACACTACTTGGTGAAAACCTTATCGCAGAGCCATTGAAGAATAAAAATATTTTCGTAAACGACCGTTCATTCTTCCAAATCAATCTACCCGTCATCGAGCTTGCTTATCAGATCATTGCAAAAAATATTGATAAAGATAAAGTCGTCATCGATGCGTATAGCGGAGTCGGTAGCATTGGCTTTTATTTAGCGGATGAAGCGAAGAAAGTCATCATGATCGAATCGAATGCTGAATCTGTAGAAATGGCGAAGAAGACAAAGGAATTCTATCATCTTGACCATATTGAAATCATGGATGAACCTGCTGAAAAGATTATGCATCTGCTTGAGGGAGACGTGCTGGTTGTCGATCCTCCAAGAAATGGATTGATGCCGCATTTTATTGATGTCTTACTCAATAAGAACTTTGAAAAGATATTTTATTTATCTTGTGACGTGAAGACATTAGCAAGAGACTTGGCGATGCTGACAACGAAGTTCAATATTGCAAAAGTTCATCCGATCAAGATGTTTTATCATACGACAAGTTTGGAAACATTGGTCATTTTGACTAAGAAGTAGAAATTTAAATACGGACATAAATAAAGAAGCTAAATCACATGAATTCAAGTGATTTAGCCTTTTTTGTTGAATGCCGTTTAGAAACAAGAATAATGGATGAGTCTTTATTGTAGAGGGAGAATGATATAAATCACTATTAGCCTAAAAATATAATTATACAAAACAAGGTATGGTGTTATAATAAAAATAAAGTTGTTTATAAAGATGCTGATTTACAGAAATATGTTTTTGTAAACATTTCGTTCCAATATGCACCAAGTAATATTGATGAAATACTTATTCATTTCTTTTTATCCATAATTAAAGGAGAATTTCAATGAAAAAAGTCATGTTTTGTGCTAACATCACAGAAAACAAAAAAAACGATCAGACAGATGAGCAACCCCTAGTAACAAAAAGACTTGAAGAGTGGCAACAAAAAGAACTTTCCAAAACCCGTGAGAATGCAGAAGAATTTAACAAAAAAACATCTTTACCGACGTCTCTGCTCTTTATAAAAACTGGTCTTTTATTTTTTGCTGTTATGATTGTTCTTGGAATAGCAAATAGTTTAGTGGATGGGAATTCAATTGAACAAGCCTATCATAATGCTGCTTTTCTTTTTTATATCCTTCCTATAGCGCTCATCGGATGGTTAGTAATTTTCCTGTATCAAAAAAAATTAGAAAAAAGCGTTAATGTCTCCCCAGAACTAGAAAAAATAGAAAAAGAAGTTCAAAATGTCATTACTCAATCGGCTGATGAATTAAACATACCAGAGGATGTAATTGAAATGGATATTTTGGCATTTCGATACAAAATCAAGAATGATAAAATAGTACTTATAGCCAATGGCCTGTGTACACATTTTAATCTTCCAATGAAATTTTTTGTAAGAGAAGATAAGTTGCATATTGCAAATATAGAACAAATCGTTGAAATAGCTTTAAAAGATTTTGTTTCCATTGAACGTATGAGCAAAAATGCCATAATTCCTCAATGGAATAAAGAAAATCTTCCTAAAAATGACCCCTATAAAAAATATAAGTTAAAGATCCATGGATATGGAATGATTATTGTAAAACCATATTATCAAGTCAGTTTCAATATTGATGGTCAAGTATATGATTTGTGTATTCCAGTATATGAAATAGCAAAATTTGTTCAATTGACAGGTTTTGAGTATCGAGATGAATTTACTTCATAATGGAATGCCCCCAAAATCGCATCGAGTTGTTGGATAGTTTTTTATTTGGATTGGTACGGAAATTGAGCTGGAGATTATGGGTGATAAGATGATAAAAAAAATCTCGAAAAAATTTATATTTATTACACTAATAACTATATTTGTTGCTGCATTAGCATCTTGTTCAATTCCTGTTTTTCCACATGAAAACTTATTTAGTGATTCTCAAATTTTAACATTTGAGCATTTGGATGAATTTAACAATTTCTATAGAATTTATACTGCAGATGAATACTTAGCAGTTGTTGAGTATAACCAAAAGAACATTTCGGTTCATCAATTTGATGAAAATAATCTTTTGATTGATGTATATGAAATTCAAATTGATTACAATCTTGATCCAATATTTGACGTGCTGTTTTTTTATCAGGATGGTTTAATTATTTCTCATCAAAACGCAGATAAGACGGAATTATATCAATACAGTTTTGATATCCGCGTTCTGAAAAAAATACACGAAATTAGCCAGCAAGGATTGTATGAGAAGTACAATATCGTCAACATTCATACAACAGATACGGGAAATTATATAGTGCTTAAATCATCAGTTGTGTGGGATGGGAATGGACATGCAGCGTTTGATCATGTGATTATTGAGTTTGATTTTGAATGGGAAGTTAATGATGCAATCCATGTCAATGATGTTGACTATCTTGGATTTCAATATATGAAGTATTATTATGCTGATGGACTGTATGGTGTTTTAAACCAAAATGATTCATTAAGTATTTTTTATCACGATTTAACCGAATTAGTGGAAATCGATATGGGTTTAGATTGTGACCGCTGTAAGGTTATTGCAGTGGATGATACAACAGATTCTCTCATTGTATACTTCATTCAGTATGACGAATTTGATGATGAGAGATCAATCAGTTTTGTTTCGGTTTCAAATGGTGAAATAGTCTCTACAAATTTGGTCTCTTTGGGATATGTTGCTACAGAGTACTTCACTTATCAGATAAATGAACACCAACTGATCAACACTCAGGTTCAAGGGTTATCCGTAGAAGATAGTAGAGGAGATTCTTTTTTATCAATTATCACCATCGATATTAATGAGGGGACCACAAACTATTTGTTGACTGAAAGTTCGAATACTATCACACAAGCAATTATCAAATGGAATAGAGCCTACACCTATAATTTAATGACGCATCAAGTGTTGTATGTGGACATTCCAAGTTAAATAGAATCGATAACCAAAGAAATGAATAGTAATTACTGGATCTCTGTCAATAAAGTGGACAGGAAGAGTATGATAAATATTGAATGGTATACAATAAAGTAGACACGAAGTTAAGATAAAATTTGTTCTCACACTGGAAAAGTCTTGAAATTGGGAAACACAAAAAATAAAACGCAGGATAAGAAACTTATCTTTGCGTTATTTTTTAAATGTATCTAATAAATTCGTAAACAATCAATAATATCTCTTATCCAAGACGATAAACATTTCATTCAACCACGTACAAAAGGGTTGAATTTCTTTTCATGTCCTATCGTTGTTGGCTTTCCATGACCTGGATAGACGATAACATCATCCTTAAAGAGCTCATAAATCTTTTTGATGCTTTGATAAATGACTTGAGGATCTGATTTTGGAATATCTGTTCTTCCAATACTTTGAAAGAACAAGGTATCTCCTGAAAATAAGACTCCATCAACATATAGAATTGTTCCCCCTTCGGAGTGACCAGGAGTATCGTAAACTTTAAAAATCTTGCCAATTAGTTTCAGTTCCTTTGGTTCTTGAACAAAAACATCGACAGGAATGACATACCCGATCTGATTAAACTGACTCTCCCCCATCCAGATAGAATCTTTAAGTGGAGCATAGACGGTTGCGTGAAACGCATCCTTCATTTGTCTCACACCACCAACATGATCAGGATGTCCATGCGTCACATAGATTCCTTCCACACTTAAGTGATGCTTCTTGATATATTCAATTACTTCATCGCTTTCATAGCCAGGATCAATAATGACCGCCTTATTCATATCATGCACAACGTAGCAGTTGCTTCTGTAACTGCCCAATGTAAACTTCATTATTTCCATAGTATCACCATGACTAGTATAGCATAAACGTTTTCACAGTACGTTTTACAAGCAATATATATAAGATATATGTATAATGATTGAGGTAGGAGCGTGCTTTATGAAAATAGCAAACAATTATATTGAGTTGATTGGAAAAACACCATTACTCAGATTAAATAACTATGAAAAATTAATCGGCAGCAAAGCAGAGATTATCGTCAAGCTTGAAAATCATAATCCGTTAAGCAGTGTGAAGGACAGATTAGCGTTCGCACTCGTTGAATCCATAGAAAAACTTGGTTTAGTCAATGAACACACCGTCTTCGTTGAACCAACAAGCGGCAATACAGGAATAGGATTAGCATTCGTCTGCGCAGCCAAAGGATATAAATTGATTTTAACCATGCCGGATACGGTCAGCAAAGAACGTGCCCAGATTGCCCATGCACTCGGTGCAGGAGTGATTCTAACCGATGGCAAACTTGGAATGAAGGGTTCTATTTCAAAAGCGAATGAACTCGTTAAAGAACATCCGAATTATATCATCCCCATGCAATTTGAAAATCTTGCGAATCCTGAAATTCATAGAAAAACAACAGCAATCGAAATCCTTGATGATACCGATCATCAAGTGGATATTTTTATTGCCGGTGTCGGTACCGGAGGCACCATCACCGGTGTAGGTGAAGTCTTGAAGAAAGCTCTCCCACACGTTAAAATTGTTGCTGTTGAGCCAAAAGATTCCCCAGTCCTCTCTGGAGGAACACCAGGACCTCATAAAATCCAAGGGATCGGTGCTGGTTTCATCCCGGGTGTCTTGAATATGAAAGTCATCGATCAAATCATCACTGTATCGAATGAAGATGCGTTTGAAACTGCGAGAATATTAGCGAAAACCGAAGGTGTCTTCGCTGGCATCTCATCAGGTGCGATTTTATTTGCAGCTTCACAACTCGCAAAGCTAGAAGAAAATAAAGGAAAGAGAATTGTTGCCATCGTCTGTGATACCGGCGAACGTTATTTGTCAACTCCACTGTACGCATATGATATTTAAATGCACGGTTGAAGATGTCAGAGCAGCGAAAAGATTCGATCCTGCGGCTCCAGGATGCATCATGATATATTTCACATATCCTGGTGTGATTGCTCTCAGAAGATACAGAAGAGCGCATAAACTATACAATAAAGGATTTCATAACCTGGCCAGATGGATGGCTTACCGGACAAGAAAAATAACAGGAATCGATATCCATCCAGCTGCAAAGATCGGACATGGTGTCTTTATAGATCACGGGATGGGTTTGGTGATTGGTGAGACAGCGGTTGTCGGTGACAATTGCGTGTTATATCACGGCGTTACCTTAGGTGCCAATACCTTTGAAAAGGTGGACAGACATCCAAAACTAGGAAATAACGTGATTGTTTATGCGGGTGCCAAGATTATCGGACCTGTCAAAATCGGAGATCATACCGTGATTGCCGCGAACGCAGTCGTTGTCAAGGATGCTCCTCCATATAGTAAATTAATAGGTGTTCCTGCACATCGAAACACGTCGATTTGATGGATTTTCAATTATTGTCAACCACATCTTTTTTCTTCTCACATATTCTAAAGAATAATTGACAAAGTCATGAAAATTTGTTATCATTAAGTAGGTTTTAGGAGGAATTATATGATTTGGGTAGATTATTTCGCATTAATCGCAGGAATCCTGCTTGCACTTGTTGTTTTATTGATGCATTCACAAGATGATATCAAAGATGCATTCAGCGGAGAAAAGTCAGAATTATTCAAAAACAGAAAGACACGTGGTTTGGAACTGTTCTTAAACAGATCTGCAGCCGTTTTAGCGGTCGTTTTGATTGTTGCTGTACTTTTATCAAACAACTTACGTTAAGTTTATTAAAAAAGTTCAAAGTTAAAGAGTGTTTCTAACGAAACGCTTTTTTCATCAATAAAGGTGAAACATGCCACAACGCTATTTTTTAGAGAAGAAATCGAACATCATATCCGGTCAGGATGCGCATCACATCAAAATCGTGATGCGGATGAAAAATGAGGATGAAATCATTGTATGTTATGAAAACTCATGCTTTTTAGCATCGATCAACGT
>DOYO01000138.1:6436-8094 GCA_003518475.1 Acholeplasmataceae bacterium | reverse complement strand
TGGACTTCATCGATGATGTAGACCTTGAACTTGCCCACGCTTGGCATGTATTTGACTTTATCTCTTAAATCTCTGATTTCATCAACGCCGTTATTGGATGCAGCATCGATTTCAATGATGTCTGGAATATCTCCTCTGTCGATACCCTTGCAGATATCGCATTGATTGCATGGACCATCATTGGGCTGATGTTCGCAGTTGACAGCTTTCGCAAAAATCTTCGCGATAGAAGTCTTCCCTGTTCCTCTGGGTCCGCTGAATAAATAAGCATGGGCGATCTTATCATGCAGAAGTGCATTTTGAAGTGTTCTGATGATGACTCTTTGTCCTGAAACTTCTGTAAATGATTTCGGACGGTATGCACGGTATAACGCAACATATGCCATAAGAATTCCCTCGCTTTCTTTCTTTTTTAATTATAGCACATATTATATTTTATAATATGCTTAATTCACGTATTTATCGAAAGTTTTTAGAAAATCTTCTATGTTGATATGAATAATTCCATCTCTAGAAAAATCTAATGTATCCATCGAAATAACAAACTTTTTAAAATTATCATTCACCAAACTATATACTCCAAACTCACGATTTATGGTTTCGTTGGACGCAAGTAGGTATGTAACCTGAAAGTAGTATTTTTGACCATTTTTTTCAGCTATAAAATCTATTTCCTGGTCACCAATTTTACCGATAGAAATGGCAAATTGACGTGATGCTAATTCGTGATACACAATATTCTCAAGCAAAATATTATAATCCATTCCAGTTGAGTGTTTATTTACTTCCCTTAATCCTAGGTCTGCAACATAGTATTTTTCAAATGTGGAAAGGAGTTTTTTCCCCTTGATATCATATCTTTGAACACGATTCATCAGGTATGCATCTAATATATACTGAACATAATTGTAAATCGTCTCATTACCGATACTCCTTTGTTCACTTTTTAAAAACTTCACGATTGAATTTGCGCTAAATACCTGTGATGCGTTATCCATCATAAACGATAAAACCCTAGTTAATAAATCAACATTGGATATGCTCGAATTAAATAAAATATCTTTGAATAAAATAGAGTGATATAAGTCCTGATAATAGATGAATCGGTCGATTTCTGTGTGTAGTTCAAATCGTTGAGGCATGCTGCCCCACTTCATGTATTCCACAAATGAACCTTCTATTGATTCTCCCTTTAATTTTTTAAAACTTATAATCTCTTCATATGTGAAAGGACGCACATCGAAATGGACATATCTTCCCGTCATAATTGTTGAAAGTTTATCTTCAATAAGAGTACCATTTGAACCTGTAATAAAAATACTAACATTGAATTCTGCTCTTAAGGAGTTGATGACATAATCATAATTTTGTACATATTGAACTTCATCGAAAAATAGATAATACATTTTAGAGTCATTGATTATAGATGTGATTTTAGCGTAGAAAAGTGTTTTATCAAAATACTTTTCATTTTCGATGAGTTCGAAGTTCATATAGACGATGTGACTGAGTTCAATTTGGAATTGATTAATTAGTTCTAATTGAATTTGTCTTAAAATTGTAGATTTCCCAGACCTTCTTATGCCTAAAATAATCTTAACAAGATTAGAGTGGTAGAAGGGTCTTATCCGATCAAGATATAGTTTTCTCGTAAGCAT
>DOYO01000138.1:0-6238 GCA_003518475.1 Acholeplasmataceae bacterium | reverse complement strand
ACGTTGGATAAATAGTTGAAATCTCTTTGTTCGATATCCTCTAAAGAAAGTAACTTCAGAATCGCTTTTTCCAAGTCTTTCAGACCATACTTTGTGATGGTGGAAATCGATACGACCTCTTCCATCCAAAGTGCTTTTGGAAGGTCTGATTTGTTCGCGATGATGAGTCTCTTCTTGTCCTTTGTCAAATCTAAAAGTTCCTTGTCTTCTTTAGTCAAAGCTTTACTTTGATCTAAAACAAGGAGAACAAGAACTGCATCGTTAAGTGCTCTTATAGAGCGGTTTACACCAATTTTTTCAACGATGTCTTCAGTTTCCCTGATGCCAGCGGTATCAATTAAATTTAGAGTAATTCCATTGATATTGATATAGGCTTCAATGGTATCTCTGGTTGTTCCAGCAATCTCAGTAACAATCGCTTTTTCTTCATTTAATAAGGCGTTGAGCAGACTGCTTTTTCCTACATTCGGTTTCCCGATGATGACTGTTTTTACGCCTTCTCTGATCATCTGATTTTTACTTGATTCCTTGAGTAATTCATCAATATCTTGGATCAAATCCAAAGTCTTTGGTTTGATGATTTCCTTGCTCATGACGATGGCATCGTCATATTCAGGGTAATCGATATTGACTTCAATCTGAGCGATGATGGTGAGTAGTTTTGAACGTAAATTTCTGATGAGTTTTGATGTTTCTTTTTGTATGCCGAGATTGGCGATTTTTAATGCTTGTTCGCTCTTCGCGTGAATCAGATCCATGATGGATTCAGCTTCAATCAAATCGATGCGTCCATTCAAATAGGCGCGTTGGCTGAATTCACCTGGTTCAGCCAATCTCAAATCTAGGCTTAAGATCCTTTCAAGCACTTTTTGCGTGATTAAAATACCGCCGTGCGTGGAGACTTCCACAACATCTTCGGAAGTAAATGTTTTCGGTTTTCGCATCACACCCACCATGACCTCATCTAAAAGACTGCCATCTTCATTGACGACATGGCCATAATGCAAAGTGTGCGACTGTACTGTATTCAAGTTGATTCCTTTGAATATCTTGTTAAATTCAGAAATTGCGTTTTCACCGCTGATTCGGATGACTGATATTCCAGCAGTTCCATATGCAGTCGAAATGGCTGCGATTGTTTCAAAGTTCATTAATGGGTTTCCTCTGAATTGGCACGGATTTCTTTATCTCTGGGTTTGGGATGCAACGGGTTAAATCCGCGCGATAAATCTCTCCATAGAATGAAAACAATAACAAAGATACCTAAGATAGATCCAACCATGATATATCCGCTTCCTAAAATCAAGCCGACCATCGCTGTAAACCAAATGGTTGCTGCTGTGGTGATTCCTCTGACAACCTGTGATTGATCCTTGATGATGACACCGGCACCAACAAAACCTATGCCTGTAATCACCTGCGCGATGACACGTTGTCCTTCAGGGTCAATCAAAATGCCTGATGATTGAAGTTCAATCTGATTTTCAAACATCAGTCTTTGCATGATGGCGATACCGGCACTGCCCATAGCAACCAGCATATGGGAGGATAGCCCAGCTGCCTTCCCTACGTTTTGTCTTTCTAAGCCAACAAATGCTGCGATGATAAAGGTGATGAGTAAGGGCAACATGATTTTCATGATGATTTCATAAAATGTTAAATCAAAATCTAAAATCATTTTTGTTTTCTCCTTTCCTTATATAATTCATTAAAATGTTTTTTTCCTTGATCGCTTTGATATCCTAAAATCGCTTCGATATTGACATTCGCTCCAGCATTGAATATATTTTGATCGATATCAGGATTTGTCTTTCTCAAGTGATCGATTAATTCTTTGATTTCCCTGCGCTTTGATGATGTCTTTTCAGCAACCACCGTACAGCCGCAGTTCATAGCTTGGATACCGCTGTGATTGATCCATCTTACGATATCTTTTTCTTTCACGTTGATCATCGGGCGGATCAATTCGATATTTTCAAAATTCTCCGCTTCAATCTTCGGCACCATGGTTTTAAACTGACCATTATAGAAAATGCTCATCATGGTCGTTTCAATCACGTCATCGAAATGATGACCTAAAGCAAGCTTGTTGCACCCCATGTCGATGGCTGCCTTATAGAGAAATCCTCTTCTCATTCTTGCACACATGTAACATGGATTATCGGAAGCTATTTTTCCTACAACGTTGAATATGTTCGAGTCCTTGATGACAATCGGTATGCCTAAGTAAGCGCAGTTGTTTTCCAATAGCGCTCTGTTTTCTTCTCTAAAACCAGGATCCATCGATAGGAAAACAACCTCAAACGGGAATTTGTTTTGTTTCTTGAGTGCCTGAAATAACTTCGCCAAAATAAGGCTATCCTTGCCACCCGAGAGAGCAACTGCGATTTTATCACCTGGTTCTACCAGTTCATATTCGCTGATTGCCTGTACAAACGGCCTGTAAATATCCTTACGGTATGTTTTTGTCAAACTTCTTTCAATATCATCAAGTGGTAATGTCGGATTTTTAACAATGATGGTTTGACATGACTGCATGTTAAGCCTCTTTGTAGACTCTGACGACTTCTTCAACATCCTTGATGAATGCTGGGAATTCATCCCAGCTGCTCAACTTCGCGCCAGCAGCTTTGGCGTGTCCGCCTCCGCCGTATTTATTTGCAAGCTGATCAATCGTTGGTCCGTTTGATCTGAGTCTGATTCTGATTTCATCTGGATATTCAATAAAGAGCGCCCAAACAGGAAAGCCTTCAATGCCTCCTAGCAAGCCAACCATGGAGGCTGCTTGTTCGTCAGACACATTATATTTTTCAATGATATCTCTTGTCATTCTTAAGTAAACAAAGCCGTTCGCGGTCATGAAGTTGCTATAGACGTATCCCTTTAAGGAAATCATGTCCAATGTTTCAATGCCTAACTTGCCATCGATATATTCGACATCAACGCCATGAGCAATCATCAAACCGGCAAGCTGGTGCGTCAATTCGGAAACTCCTCTGAAGCGGAATCTTCCTGTATCGGTAACGATACCGGTATACATGGCGATTGCTCCTTCGAGTGTGATTTTAAGTTCATCTCTGAACTTGTAGTAGAAATACGCAATCATCTGCGCGCATGATGGGAAGGATGTGTCCACCCAACGGATGATTCCATAATCATTGACTGGAATATGGTGATCAATTTTAATGATTTCCGCTCCCATGACATATCTTGAATCGCTGATCCGATCTTCTACAGCAGTATCAACGACAATGCTTAAAGCACCTCTGTATGTTTCATCTGAAATGATATCCATTTGTCCGACAAAATCGACAAATGCGCTTCTTTCTCCGACAACATAAACCTTTTTATCTGGAAATGAGGTTTGAATCAAATTCTTTAAACCGAATTGGGAACCGTAACAGTCTCCGTCAGGTCTTTTATGTCCGTGAATGATAATTGTATTGTATTCTTTAATCTTATTTAATATTCTTTCCATTTTCTTTCGCCCTTTCATCTAAATCCTTTAAAATCAAATCGACTTCTTTCCAATCTTTCAGACTGGCTCCGCAAGCGTAATTATGGCCGCCTCCGCCATACTTTTTAGCAATATCGACGATGATAATACCTCTGGCTCTGAATTCACCGACAATTAAATTATTTTCAACATCCTCAGTGAAGTTCGCCCAAATGGGAACTTCTCTGATGCCTGCCATCTGATTGACCATGCCTCTAGAGATTGCTTGAAACTCCAAACCGCTCTTTTGAATCAAATCCGCATCATTTTTCCGATATGCCACATTGTTTGGCGTCATCTCGAAGGATGAAAATAAATTCTTTGTCTGTCTCTTTAAGAGTGGTTCTGTGTAGATATAGTCATAAAACTCCTGAAAGCTCGGGTTGAATCTGGTAATGTAGGATGCGAGCTCAAATGTTTTACTCGCGTTATTCAAGTAGAGGAATCTCCCTGTATCCGTGACCATTCCACCATAAAGATAGGTTGCTGCTTCAGGGGTGATGATCAAATTGAATTCCTTGATTAAATCGATGATCATTTCGGATGCGGAAGCGAATGTCGAGTCCTTGTAAAAGATGGAAACGTCTGATACATCCGTATCATTTTGATGATGGTCGATGATGATTCTTTCCTTCGCTAATTTGTAGCGGTCGTCTGAGATCATGCGTTCAACGGAAACATCGGTGATGATTGCGAGTGCGTCTTCATAGAAGGCATCTTCGACTTGATTCATTTTGGATTGGTAGACCATATCGTTGATATCTCCGACGACATAGACCTCTTTAGTTGGATAGTTTTCTTTGATGGTCAAGTATAGACCGTATTGGGATCCAATCGCATCCATATCAGGTCTTGCATGCCTGTGAATCACAATTTTTTGGTAAGATAATATTTTTTCAATAATTTGTTTTCTAATATTCATCGTCATTTTCCTTTCTTTAAGTGATTAGAATAGTATATCATAAAAAGATCAAAAAAGCGATTTGTTATCGCTTCTTTGGGTCTTGTTCGTATAATTTTGCAACGTCCTGCTTAACACCAATTGTTGGTTCTTTCTTCCCAAGTCTCTTCTTTTGATAGGTAAAGAGTCCAATAGTAAATAAAGATACAGCAACAATATAAATGGAAATATTCAAGATGACTTTGTCTTTGACATCAATGATGATGACTGGAGCGAAACTGACATTTCCAAAGGCTTCAGATGGTACTTCATCATTTGTTGAAATATAGGTATCAAGTTCTGATTTGACATTATATTCCGTATCTGTAATCAATAAGGGAATTTCTAAGATGATGTCTTCCCCAAGTGATAATCTAAGTCCTGTTATATTTTGATAAATGCTTTGTTTGACAAATAAACTTCTCGGTACCATATTGGCTTCCGTATCTTGATCCAATGCGGAATATAGGGGGAAGTCAAGAACTCTGAATCCTAGATATTGAACTTCAATGTCGCTATCCGCTTCGAAAAAGACATCAAAATAACCTTCAATGGGAGTGCCTTCTGTCTGATGCATGATGAAAAATAATCCATCGGTGACAAAATACTGCTCATTGATCAATTTGACATAAGCAACTTCATAAATTAAAACTTGATACGTATTTTCTCCGGATATAACGGTTTCTTCAAATACGGGAGTATCATCATAAAACCTGGTTGATATGAAATATTCATAGTGACCNNAAAAAAGATGTCTTGACGTTAGCTACCGTCAGGTTATAGACAAACATTAACCCCAAGGCAGCAACTAAAGCATATAAGATACGATTGATATATTTGATCATGTTATGCCCATACTCCTAGGTTATGTGATTTGGCGTAGTTTTCCGCATTGGTCATCCATCTGGATAAAGGAATCCCATTGAAAACAAGCGCCATTGTTGAATCCTGATAGTTATTTTGTGAGTATCCGTTTAAAACCATTTCATAATTCAATAATGCGCCATCCACCCAGATCAATGCAAGATATCTTCCATAGGTATCCACATTGCCTGATGTCGGTTCATGTTGCAGGTAAATCGTTGTCGCACTTGATAATCTATTTCTTGCATAATCTCGGGCCTGAATAGCAAGCAGTCCGCTTCCCATCTCTGGTGCGTCGATGCCGATGAAGCGCACTCTGTTTTCTCCTAGGAACCCTGGAGTGAAATACGCAGTATCACCATCATAGATAGAATCATAATCAACTTCAATCATGCCTCCCGGTTCTGTAAAAGGGAGGGCGAGAAATGATGCATCGAATGTAAAGGTTGTTGGATAGGTTACAGGATGTGATCCAAATAATTCGATATAGTCTTTCGTATAGCTATCCCATTCACCGATGGAGAATGTTGTATTCGGAGCTATAATGCTTGGTTTCCTGACAAGCGTCTGATCATCTAAATAGAAGAGACCCCAGCCAATCGTGCCGATGATATCAACAATTGCGTCATTATAATAATTCAAAGTGATCGCATCGTTACCATTGAATAAAAGCGATGCGGATAATAAATCTGATTGTTCCAATATGGAAGAATCGCTGCTTGCATAAGAAATGGTGAACGTTTCATCTGGCGCTAATAATCCAGTCAAATCAATGGTGTAATCCACTGTGGATGAACCATCTATATATAAGGATAGGTGATAAAGGGATAAATCAATGGTTTCTTCTGACGTATTATAGAGTTCGATCGATCTGTTGTATAACGATCCCTCAAGATACTTGGAGATCATCAACCCTCGGTTCACGGTAACAAGCGGTG
>DOYO01000118.1 GCA_003518475.1 Acholeplasmataceae bacterium | reverse complement strand
GACATTCACAGCTACCAATAATGGGTTTTTCCTATGTGAGATGGAGACAATTCCAGCAGTATGTATCACTGCAATATCATCATATTTGTATTTTGTATTGCTTAAATCAAAAAGAGGTTCCAAAGAATCTTTGCTTCTGATGTCGCCTCGAAAGACTTGAACTCCAAGCTCTTTAAGCATCTTGTCTGAATCTAGGGGAAGAATGAACCCTCTGACATCTTGATTTTGATTTTTAAGCAGTCGGCAGATGGTATTGCCCAAGTGTCCGTTTGCTCCAGTTACAATAAATAGCATTGGCATTGTATCGCCTCCTCACTTTTAAAATATATCTAATTCTTAGAAAATGCAAATAAAAAAGACATTGGATTTGATTGTGTTAGAAAACACACAAACCATGTCTTTTTTTCTTCTTTATTCGAGTGTTGGCGGTATCCGGTGCTTCGTCGCTTGCTCATAGGCATGCGTGATCGAAATCAGGGTAGCATCATCAAACTTCTTTCCCACAAAAACGACGGAAATTGGCTTTAAATCAATTAGAGGCTTCCCTGGAACACAGATTGAAGGGTTTCCTGCAATCGGCGCATAGGAGCTCCATCTGGTGGATAAGAGCGCATCTAAATGAAGTTTTTGCATCAAGTCTTCAAATCGGTTCGCTTCCTTNNTAAAATCGTCTGTCCGTATTTCAATCTGACTTCAGGATCTTCCTGATTGAATGAAATGATGTCCTGCAAGGATTTCATCTTGGTAGAACCCTCAACAGTCTTCAAGTAATGATTCAAGTCATGCTTGAACTCATAGAGCAAGCTTTTCAGATTGTTCATGCTTCCAGATTTAATGACGATATCAATGACAAATACTCCCTTTTTACCGAGTTTGTTCTTAGCTTCCAGAAGTACTTTCTTTTCTTCATCCTTGTAGGAATGATTAGAAAAATGCACAATACCGACGCTCATACCTCTGACTGATTTTTTGATAGCTTTTGAATAGAACTCTCTGGGGTGATTGTCGTGAAGTGTTGATGGGTCGTTTATATCTTGTCCGACAATTTGATCGAGTAAGATTGCGCAGTCAGCAACAGTCTTTCCCATAGGTCCTGCGGTATCCTGATTGCCTGATATAGGGATAATACCATATCTGGAAACCAATCCGAGCGTAGGTTTGATCGAAACGATCGAATTGTAATATGCCGGAGCCATGAGGGAACCGTTTGTTTCTGTGCCGATGGCAACAGGAATCATGTTCGCTGCGATTGCAACTGCGGATCCGGTGGAAGAGCCGAGAGGATCTAGTTTTTTGTTATAGGGATTGATGACTTGTCCGTTTCTTGAACCGTATCCGGATGGCATGCTGTAGCTCATGAAATGGGCGAATTCTGATAAATTGGTCTTGCCGAGAATAACCGCACCGGCATTTCTGAGCTGATTTGCAATCGTTGCTTCATAAGGTGCAATTAAATCGGATAAAGCTAAGGAATTGGCTGTCGTATGCATTTGATCTTTTGTATTGATATTATCTTTAAGAAAGATTGGAATGCCGTGTAGAGGGCTTCTGGGACCTTTGGTTAAACGTTCTTGATCCAGTTCTGCCGCTATCTTTAAGGCATCGGGATTGAGTTCAGAAACGGCATTCAAATAGGAATCATATAGCTTGACTTGATTCAAATATAGATTGACGAGTTCAACAGAAGTGAATGACTTGTTGTTCAACCCTTCTATAAGGTCAGTTAACGTGTATTCTTTCATTTCATGCCTCCAGTGAAGTTTGAATTGCGATAGTTAACGCCTTGACGATTTCATCAAGGTCAAGTGCGAAAACATCTTTTTTATCTAAAACTTGTTCTTTGATATAGGGGACATGAATGAATCCTGCTTGGATATTTTCAAGTTTTCTTGAATCTATCTCATGAAGGATTCCATACATCAAATGATTGCACACATAAGTACCTGCTGTGTTTGAGATGCCTGCAGGGATGCCTGAAGACTTGATTCGTTCTGCAATCTTCTTGATCGGAAGTGTTGAAAAATAAGCAGGTTCACCCTGATTGACTATCTGTTGATCGGTTCTCACTTCACCAAGATTATCAGGTGCTTTTGAATCATCGATATTGATGGCGACGCGTTCGATGGATATCTCTTTTCTGCCACCGGCTTGACCGACCATGATGATGATATCGGGTTTGAATGACTCGATATATTCAACTACAAAATTTATTGATTTCTGATAAGCAGTTGGAACCTCTAGCTTCAAAACCTCAGCCTTAATGTTTTCACAATTCATTCTTTTAATGGCTTCATAGGATGGGTTAATGGTTTCACCGCCGAAGGGCATAAATCCGGTAATAAGTATTTTTTTCATGTTCATACCTCTTTCTATCATTTTAACATAGACATAGGTATCTGTCATATGGATTGTTAGGATTTATTAAACAGATGTTCTCCATTCAGAAAGAGATTGCTTGAGGAGATTGCCTGATTATTAACTTTCTTTGAATATCAAAACATATAATACGTAGTATTAGCGCTTACAAATGGTTAAAAAAATAAAGTTTCTAAATATTACATATTCTTTCTTGACATCGCTTTTTATTAAGAGTATAGTATGAAAGTTGGAGGTAATCAGATGAATAAAAAAATACTAATTATTGGCGGTGTTGCTGGTGGGGCGACAACTGCTGCACGCTTGAGAAGATTGGACGAATTTGCAGAAATCATATTATTTGAACGTGGAGAATATATCAGTTTCGCGAACTGCGGACTGCCCTATCATATCGGTGGTGCGATCTCATCAAGAGATGCGCTTATTGTCCAGTCCGTTGAGGACATGCATAACAAATTTAATATTGATGTCAGAAACCTTTCTGAGGTCATCGATATCAATTTAGAAAAGAAAGTCGTGACTGTCACTGACTTAAGGTCAGGGAAGACTTATGAAGAATCCTATGATAAAGTCATTATTTCCACTGGTTCGCAACCTGTAAAACCTCCTATTTCAGGTTTGAAGGAAGCGAAAAATCTTTTTACGCTGAGAAATATTCCAGATATGGATTTAATCAAATCCTTTATCGAAAAGAATCAGCCTAAGAAGGCGGCAGTCATCGGTGGCGGTTTTATCGGTATTGAAATGATGGAAAACTTGGCGCATCTCGGCATGAAGGTGACATTGATTGAAATGGCTCCTCAAGTCATGGGCATGTTTGACTACGAAATGGCGCAGATCATCCATCAATCCATTGTAGATCAAGGTGTTAATCTCATTTTAAATGATGGCGTTAAATCGTTCGATCAAGAAGGCAAGCAAATCACATTGGCGAGCGGAACCGTTGTTATGGCGGATTTGATCATCTTCGCAATCGGCGTCAAGCCAGATAATGTCCTTGCTAAAAAAGCAGGACTTGAACTATCTGAACGTGGAGCAATCAAGGTGAACGAAAACCTGCAAACATCCAATCNNCAAGCAAGATTTGTAGCAAACCATATTTGCGGCATTGAAGATAAATACTTAGGAACACTGGCTACATCTGCTGTTAAAATCTTTGATAAGACAGCAGCATCAACCGGAATCAACGAAAAACAGCTGAAACAACTGGGACTATCCTATCATGCCATTCATATCCATCCGACTTCTCACGCCTCTTATTATCCTGGAGCTGAGCCCATTTCAATGAAGGTGATGTATAATCCTGAAACTGAAGAAATATATGGAGCTCAAGCCATCGGCGGAGCAGAGGGCGTTGACAAGCGTATTGATGTTTTAGCCACTGCGATCTTTGGAAAGATCAAGGTTACCGATTTAAAGAATCTGGATTTAGCTTATGCTCCTCCATTCTCATCCGCAAAGGATCCCGTCAACATGATTGGATTCATCGCTGAAAATAAAATAAAAGGCCTTGTTCAAACCATCACGTGGAGCGACATGCAGGAACTTGCTTCCAAAGGCGCTTATATTTTAGACGTTAGAGAAGAGTCTGAATATGTTTTAGAGTATCTTCCTGGATCACTCAACATTCCATTATCTGTATTAAGAGAGAGAATGAGCGAGATATCCAAGGATCAAGAGGTTTATGTGTACTGCCATAGCGGAATCAGAGGGTATACTGCAGCAAGACTGTTATCCCAACACGGATATCATGTTATGAANNGTCATTGATCAAAAGAAGGCTGAACAGCCAATCCCGATGGTCAATGAATCAAAGATAACGATGACGATTGATGCTTGCGGATTACAATGCCCAGGTCCGATCGTTCAAGTTTATAAAGCGATGAATACGATGGAGAATGGCGACATTCTTGAAGCGAAAGCATCGGATCCAGGATTCATGAAAGATATTAAATCTTGGTCTGAAAAGACTGGGAATACATTATTGAATGTTCAAAAAGAAGGAAAAGTCATTACTGCTCATATTCAAAAGGGAACCAACATCAAGGTGACACAAACAGGATATGATGTCAAGGATACGAAGAATGGAACAACAATTGTTGTGTTCAGCCAAGATTTGGATAAGGCGATTGCCGCATTCATCATTGCGAGCGGAGCGAAGTCTATGGGTAAGAATGTTTCACTATTCTTTACATTCTGGGGCTTGAACATCTTAAGAAGACCTAAGAAAGTCAGAGTCAAGAAATCATTTATTGAAAAGATGTTTGGTAGAATGATGCCGCGTGGTACTGAAAAGCTTCCAATTTCCAACATGAACATGGCTGGAATGGGACCAATCATGATTAAGAGCATCATGAAAAAGAAGAATGTGGATTCACTGAGAACATTGATGGCAAGCGCACAAGACATGGGTGTTAAAATCATCGCATGTGCGATGTCCATGGATATCATGGGCATCAAAGCTGAAGAACTGATCGATGGTGTTGAAATCGCAGGCGTAGCAACCTATCTTGGCGATACCGTAGATTCAAATCACAATCTATTTATTTAAATAAAAAAAAAGACGAGTTAATTTCTCGTCTTTTCTATACCCTTCGGATGTAATGTGGTTTTCATAATGAGTTTATCGAACAATACCAAGGATGGCGGAAGAAAGATGAAGATCAGCAGGCCTGAGATCAGTGCGCCTTTACCAAGGAGAAGACCGATTTCAGTCACTGATAAAATATCGGAGAAGAAACCTTCAACAAATCCAGCAACTGATAAAACGACCGCAGAAATGATGATGGATGTTGAAGATTTTTGGAATGCTTCAAGAATCGAATCATGCGGGTTCATCGTTTTTCTAAAGTCCATATACCTGTTGGTTAAAAGAACAGCATAATCGATGGTGGCTCCTAACTGAATGGACATCACGACTAAATAACCTATATACTGCGTTTGAATGCCTTGAGCGAAGAGTAAAGAGATATTCAGCCAGACTGATGATTGAATGATCATGACAAGCAAAACCGGTATCGAAATAGATTTAAAAATCAGCATGATGATGAAACCGACAGCTAAGCAGGAGAAGATAACAACCATTGCAGAGTCAGCCAAAACTGAATCCTTGATATCGCTGACGCTAGAGGNNCATGCCGACAGTATAGAAATCATCATAGTATAGTCCAACAGTTTCCCTGATTTCAGCATTTAGGCGATACATTTCTGCGTTTTCCCCGTCAATGGTTGTATTGATGATGATTCTGGAGTATGATTCACCGACGAATTGGGAAACCAGTTCGGCAGGTAGGAATTCTCTGGGAATATTGGGATCTGCTGAGGTGACCAACGCTTGAACACTTTCGATATTCTCTAAACTTAATAAATGGTTTACAAGATTGACCTCCTGCAGTACTGTTTCGTTTGGTACCAGGATAATCGATAAATTTCGACTTCCAAACCGTTCAGAAATGATTTGATTGTCTGTGTAGAGGGTTGTGGTTTCATCAGCAAGCGAACCGCTTCCATAAACATATTCCGTCTTTTGTTGATAAATGAAACCTAAAATAGAGATTATTACTAAGATGGGAACCAAAATGAAGCGTAATTTATAGAGTGCGATGCTATACTTTTTGAAGGATGGTAAAAATACGCGGTGCTTTGTTTTAGTAATCAGTTTATCGCACCAAATAAGGAAGATAGGAAGAACAATGACTGCTGTGAGATAACTGAATAAAATACCTTTAGATAAGACGAGTGCGATGTCTGATCCGATGCGATAATCCATTAAGAATAATGCGGAAAAACCTGCAATCGTAGTAAACGCGGATGCGGTAATGGATGGAAATGCATGCTTTAAAGCAAGTTTGGATGCTTTGACTGGATCTGCTTCCTTTTCTTTTTCTTCATAGAAGCGATGAATCAAAAATAATGAATAATCCAGAGATAAGGCAAGCTGAAGGGCAAGCGCCATGGTCAGCGTGATGAAGGAAACATCTGGTAGAAGCGCATTTGTCCCTGAATTGAGAGCAACACCAATGCCCAATGAAACCAAGATAATGATAGGTTCAATCCATGTCTTGGATGCGAATAAGAGAATAATGATAATAACTGGGATAATTAAGAATAATATTTTAGTCACTTCACCGCTCGCAATGGTGCGAGCCTCCCTGTTCATCAGAAGGTCTCCTCTGTATTGAACCACATAGTTCTTTACGATATCTTCGACATCTTCCATAGATTCAGTCAGTTCTAATTGATAAGAATCTCCGGTGAAATTGACAATCAGCAACGCATCTGAATCCTGATAAAATGGAGATACGACAGATGGATCGATAAATTCAATCGGAACAACGTTCAAATCAACATAATCATCTAACCAAATGACGCTGGAAACGAGGTTGACATTCAAAATTTCTGCTTTGATAGCAAGTACATTTGCAACTGAAATATCATTGATTAATATTTCTACAGAACTTTCATTGCCAAATTCATTTTCTAATATATCTAAGCCTATTTTCGTGTTGGAATCAATCGGTAAATACTGTGTCATATCGTAATTTGTTTGTACTCGGGGAATAAATATTGCAGATAAAATGACGAGGAAACCGACCAATATGACAACTGTTACTCTTTTCTTCATAATACCGCCTCTTTAATTGATAATTTTAAATGAATATTTGAAATCTATATTTAAATTATAAAGGAAATATGATATAAATAGATTATGAAATCAAATTTAAAGCGTGATTTCAAATATGATTTGAGGTGTCTGTATGAGAAGTTCGGATATTAAACGTAAAATCATCGATGAAACGAAAATTTTGATTAAAAAGAATACAGCAATTACAATCAAGGATATTGCAGAAGCTTGTTATGTCAATATTGCAGCAGTGAATTATCATTTTGGAAGTAAGGAACAACTTCTCTATATCGTGATTGAAGAAGTGATTGATGAATTGAAGAAGACGCTTTCTGAAACACTTTTTCAAGAGATTGGTGATCATCCCATTGAAGAACTGATTGAGAAATTTGTCAGTTTTACGTATTCCTTTGCTATGGATAACATGGGCATGCTTAATTATCTATTTCTAACCAGGGAACTGCATCCGGATTCATCAAGTCTTTTGATACAATCCTTTTTCTCTGATAATGAATTTACGAAATTAATCCTGGATAAGATCAAAACCACCATCAAATCGACCAATCCTACGGAAGTCTATGCGAAATATATGATGTTGTTCTCATCCTTCAGCTTTCCGCTTTTTATTCAGATCTCGCAAGCAAAATCTTCGACTTTGCAAGCAGGTACCCTGCAAGATCCCGAGTTTAGAAAATTCTACATAAAAAATTTAGTGAAGATGGTACAAGAAAAATGAAAATTGTTGAATTGAACAGATCTGAATATAAAGGATATGAATTGGATTGCAAATATCAGACAAAAGCTTATTATGATGTCATCATCAAAAAGAAGAAAGACATNNCTTGATAAAAAGAAGGTTGTTGGCGTCATTGAAGGATCCATGGAAACCTGGAACAACAGATTCCGCATCTGGAATTTTTTAGTGGATAAGAAATACAGAAATGAGGGCATCGGTAAAGAATTATTCGATTTTATGGTTGAACATGCCATGAAAGAGAAGGCACGTGCCATCATTTTGGAAGTGCAGTCATGCAACGATAACGCAATCCGTTTCTACATGAAAAGAGGATTGCACTTTGTCGGTTTGAACACCATGGAGTATTCAAACGAGGATATTGAGAATAAAGAAGTTAGACTGGAAATGGGGAAAAGACTGCTATGAAGCTGTTACTGAAAAATGGAATTGAAGCAGAATTCAGAAAGCTTGAAAAGAAAGACGCGAAAGCGGTTCTTGACTATCTGATCGTTGTGGGTAATGAAACAACGAATCTTTTAATTGATGAAGCAGGATTAGGTATTTCCATTGAAGAAGAAGAACAGATTATCGATCGTTATTACCAGCATCCTATATCGATGATGCTTGGTTGTTTTATCAATGATCAACTTGTCGGTGTCTCCAATTTATCCGCAAAGGATAGAAATAAAATCAAGCATGTCGCGAGTCTTGGTGTCTCTGTCTTGAAAAAATATTGGGGAATCGGAATCGGTAAACAATTGATGGTTGAACTGATAGATCACGCTAAAGAAACCAAAATCATCAAGGTCATCCATCTGGATGTCAGGGCGGATAATGAAAAAGCAATCCATTTATATAAAAAATTAGGATTTGAACAAATGGGATACTTTAAAAAAGCTTTCATCATTCATGGCAAATACTATGATGAAATCATGATGAATTTGTATTTGGAATGAGGATTGAATGTACAAACTTTGGACTAAGAATTTCACCATTCTCACATTAGGATCTTTCGTTTCCGCACTAGGCAGTTCAGCTGCAGGTGTGGCTTTTGGCATTATGATATTTCAAAAGACAGGATCTCCTTTGACCCTAGCCTTATTTATGGTAGCAAACATCATTCCCAGGGTCTTGACGGGGTTTTTAGCAGGTCCCTTTGTAGATAGGCATTCCAGACGAAAAATCATTTATATGCTTGATTTTGGGTCTACAATCATCTTCACATTGATCGCTTTAGTTTTATTCACAGGATACTTCAACGTCTTGATCTTCACGATGGTTGGTGCCTTTTTAGGCATTATGGATACTGTTTATCAAATCGCATTCATGAGCATGTTTCCTGAAGTTATTGAACCTGGACAACATTCAAAAGCTTATTCTTTATCCAGTTTGATCTGGCCGATTTCTGCAGCGGTTATGGCACCTGTAGCTGCGTTCATGATAGAGAATTTTGAGTTTGGAATCGCAATGCTGATGCTATTCAACGCATTCAGTTTTGGGATTGCAGCAATCATGGAAACGACCATCCGCCTTGATGAAAAATTGAATACATCGAAGGTCAGCGGACTGCAGTTTGTTGAGGATTTGAAAGAGGGATTCAGGTATTATAAAGTTGAAAAAGGGATTTTGGGAATCGGTATTTTGTTCGCTGCATTCTCATTTGTTTACATGACGCACGACCTTTTGAGGATGCCGTATTTCATCAATAGCGATACCTTGACGATTCAAGATTATTCATTTTTGATTACAGCTGGATCTGTTGGAAGAATCCTTGGAGGAATCATTCATTATACATTTAAATACCCTCCGAACAAGAGGTATTTGATCGCGATTTTTGTTTATTTTTCAGTCGAAATCATGAGTGCTTCGATGCTGTATTTACCGTATCTTTTGATGGTTGGAATCAGCTTTATTGTTGGTCTGTTATCAGTCACTTCTTACAATATCAGAATGACGGCGACTCAGGTCTATATCCCTGCTCATATGCGAGGAAGAGTGAACTCTGTACAAGGTCTTTTATGGAATATCGGAGCAATCTTCGGAGCTATTTTAATGGGGGGAATCGCAGAATACTCAAGTCTTGATTATCGCTTCATCATGCTATTAGCAGCTATTGTTTCTGTTGGTGCGATTATTTTGATTCCTGTCAGGATGAAACACGAGTTTAAAAAAATATACAATGCAGACATATAAAAAAAAGTTGGAATAATTTCCAACTTTTTTATTAGTTTTTAACACGTAAAACTACACATTTCAAATATAGAGATTCATCTGAACCAAGCAACGCCGGATGATCTTTTCCTTGTATTCTGAACTCAACCATTTGAGTTATTTTTTTAGCATCGTTCGAGGCTTCCATCAACATGTCCAAAAAGAGTGCAGGTGTCATATAATGCGAGCAGGAACAACTCATCAGATAACCGTTGTCATTGATAATTTTGAGTGCCTGAAGATTGATATCCTTGTAACCCTGGTATGCCTTTTTAACATCATCGACTTTCTTTGCAAATGCTGGTGGATCCAAAATGACGACATCAAATTTCTGTTGATTCAATTGATAGGTCCTAAGCTGTTCGAAAACATCCGCTTTGACAGCTTTAACATTGTTTAATTTGTTTAATTTTGCGTTTCTTTCAATCTGCAAAACTGCATGTTCAGAAATGTCTAGGCAAGTGACTTCCTTCGCATGATGATATGCNNTCCTGCTGATCAAGAAATGATCCGGTCTTTTGTCCGTTGATGATGTCAACTTCCATTTGAAGTTCATTTTCTTTGATGAGGACAGTTTCTGGAACAGTGCCATAAACTACTCCCTTGAATAGGTCCAAGCCTTCCTTCTTACGGACTGGAACGTCACTGCGTTCATAAATGCCCTTTGGATGAAATAGATCAACGAGAATTTTAACAAACATTTCTTTTCTCAAATCAATGCCCAAAGACAAGATTTGCAGGGAAAGATAGTCTCCATATTTGTCGACGATAAAACCTGGAATGCCATCCGCTTCACCGAAGAGCACACGATAGCTGTTTTGATATTCTAAATCAATTCTCGACTGGTTTGACTTTTGAATGAGGTTACGAAAAAAAGGTTCATCAATTTCTGTTTGTTCGTCTCTGGATAGAATACGAACGAAAATTTTCGAAGATGTATTTAAATACCCTTTTCCGATGAACTGGTTTTTATAGGAATAAACATAAGCGAGGTCACCACTTTTTATAGTGCCTTCTATTCTTTCAATTTCATTGGAATATACCCATGGGTGTCCTTGGACAATGCGGATTTCTTCCTTTGGTTTTAAGTATATTTTACAGGTTTGCATAATTTACTCCAATGGTTCTAACTTGTTTTTAGTGTAGTGCGCAATGACGAAATCTCGAAATTCAATATTGAAGTCTTCATTGATTAAATTTGTGAACTTTTGAATTTTATCTGCATTATCCTCGAAGTGCAATACATTGAAGCATTCGACAATGCACTTCTCATATAATTCCATATTTTTTAGCTCGTAATGTACGAGAGCGCTGTAGTAGTAAAAGTAGTCCATCAAAAAGTAAGATTTCAATTGAATGTTTCTCTGAATTCCGATATTGCAATATTCAAGAACTGCGCTATAGTTTTCTTTAATTCCATAGTACTTGGCAATCCTCGCGAGCACAAGACTCATCATCATGTCATTACCGCCGCTGATGACTAAAGAATTGTCGCTGATGAAATCTTTAATCTTGGCAATAATCTGTTCATGCTGAGTCACATCGAACACATCGAGAAACGAGCTTAGAATAAGCATTTCTATAGAAGTCATTATTTTTTGATTCAATATTTTTGGATAATTGATGAGTTTGGCGTTTTGGGTTGCAGCTTCGAATTTTGTTAATTTCTTTTGATACAGATTATCGAGGATCACACTATGCTGATACAAAAGTTGGTTGCTCTTTTCGATGATGTGTTCTAATGGAACTTCCTGTGATAATTTGATGAATTCATCATGAGCAAGGTTTACAGCAAGATTATAGAGCTTGTTGATGAGTCTGGTTTCTTCAACCTTGACATTTTCAAGTTCACGCAACAAATTATCGGTCTTCACACCGAGTTTTGTTGTTAAGTTATGAATGATTTGGAATGGAATGTCAGACTCTCCATTGATGTACCTGCGATACTGTCTGAGGGAAACCACATTTTCTGTGAAAGTTTCCTGCGAAATGTTACGCGCAGCACGCAAGCGCTCTAAATAAATACAAAGTTCTTTACTTTTCATGAAAATTTCACCTTTTTTTGTACGAATAGGACATATACGCCCTGTTTTATTTTATAAAATGATTATACAATTAAAGAAACAGGAGGCGTGAGCCATGAGAAAACTAGTAATTATCGCTTTAATTTGTGTTGTTGCCGTTGTAACAGTGTTGGGAATTCAATCATTTTTGACAAATGAATCATCTTCTATTTCAATGGGTTTCCGTAATTCGGGATTACCAGAAAATGTAGAGCTGGGATTTAGAAATTCAGGTCTGCCAGAAAACGTAGAACTCGGATTTGAAAACTCAGGAGA
>DOYO01000156.1 GCA_003518475.1 Acholeplasmataceae bacterium | reverse complement strand
GTATTTCCAAAGTTATCGACAACCTCTAAAGGAAAGTCATGTTCGATTAAGAACCGGGCGATCCGGTTCGCTTTATATTCGATTGCGATGTGAAGCACTGTTTCACTATAGAAACTGCGGACTTTGACGCTTAAGAAGATATCTTGAACATTGGATCTGAATGCCTCAACGTTATCTGTTTTATATAAATCTTCAAGAATCTTTTTGATGCCCGGATCATATTTGACGGTGAAGTACTCCATGAGCGCTTCATCGGTAAACTCTTTGAGCGTTATGGTTTCATCATGAAAAGGAAATGACATATCTTCTGTCAAGTCATCTCTTAACCCGATGAAGATCTTTTTCAGCAATAAGGATTGGGGGATGGGGAAGTTCTTTCTGATTTCATTTTTCCAAAATGGAGAAAGTTCGTAAATTAATGGGATTAAAGCGTTTAGAAGAATGGATTGAGATCTGTTGGCTTCATCTTCTTTGAAGATCAGTTTATAAAAGAGTTCTTCTGCTCCAGTACCCGGGGTCAGATTGGGAGGAATCATGGAAATAGAGATGAGGACGACAATAAAAGGATGAAGTTTATCATCTTTGGCTTTTTGAATGATTGTCTTTTCCATTGCTCACCCCTCCAAAAATCAGAGTTCTACTTAATTTTTGAAACGATACTTTTGATCAACAGACTAAATTGATATTTGACTGAGGATGCGACTTCTAAAACCTCATGATGTGATAGTTTTTGGTCTAGAATACCGCTCGCCATGTTGGTTAAACAAGATATTCCTAAGACTTGCATGCCCATATGGGATGCTACCAAGCTTTCAGGAACCGTGGACATGCCGACAGCATCTCCACCAAGTATCCTGATCATCTTAATTTCTGCAGGGGTTTCATAGCTCGGACCTGTCCACCAGGTGTAGACCCCTTCTTGCAACTTCATCTTGAGTTCATATGCCGCTTCATGGGCAATACATCTCAATTGTTTGGTATATATTTCCGATGCATCTGCGAACCTTGGTCCTAGAAAATCGATATTTTTCCCGATTAACGGATTATTCGCTGTTAAATTCAAGTGATCAGTAATAAGCATCAAATCACCAGGTTTAAAATCTTTGTTGACTGCTCCGCAAGCATTGGTCAAAATGACTGTTTCAACACCGAGCATTTTCATCACCCGAATGGGGAACGTCACAACAGATAAATCATATCCTTCATAATAATGATATCTGCCAGATAATGCGACAACCAGAACACCATTCAGTTTCCCGATGACAACCTTGCCGGAGTGCCCTTCCACGGTGGGAATGGCGAAATGGGGTATGCTTTCAAAGGGTATATGAACCGCATCCGTCATCTCTTCAACAAGTGATCCCAAGCCTGAACCCAAGACCAATCCAATCTTTGGTGAAAGAGATGATTTCGTTCTGATGTAGTTTTTCGCTTCATTGATCTTTTGCATCATGTCCATTTGATTTCCTCAATTGAATCTCTCTATTTCAATTATAACATCATCAATAACATTCGTGAAGATGAAAAAGTCCACCAAACCTATAGTGTAACCATCAAAATCGAGTCAACAGGATGAACTTCTGCTGCTTTTTATCATTTTCTACCTAATGGATTAAATTCAAACACAATAGTTCATTGAATTTAATAGATAACAATGTATGCATAGTGTATAATAAATGTAGCAAAACAGGAGTTTAGAATGCAAAAAAAGATAAGTATTATTTATACATCGGATACACATGGCAGACTATCTGCTTACGACTTTATGAATGGTAAATTTGGTGCTTTCGGTTTATCCAGACTATCAAGTTATCTTAAAAATCTAAATACACCTTATCTATTGCTCGACAATGGAGACTTTTTACAAGGATCTCCTCTTTTAGATTATTCAAGAAAAAATAGTCTTTATAACCCAGCTGCAAAAATATTTAATTCCATGAATTATGAGTATGTCACCTTAGGAAATCATGATTTTAATTATGGATTACCCTACTTATCCTCTTTCCAATCTCAATATCATGGCGATATTTTATGTGCAAACATTCATAAAAACGGTAAGCCATTTTATAAAACGCATGCTATCCGAGTAATCAATGAAATCAGGGTTGCCATCATCGGAGTGACTACCGAATTCATTCCATTTTGGGAGAAACCTGAAAATCTTGACGGATTCACATTTTTGGATGCTGTGGAAACAACCAAAAAAGTTATTGCTGATTATCATTTGAAACAAAATTCAGATTTAATTATCGTTTTATATCACGGAGGATTTAATCAAAACCTAGAGACAAATCAAGTCTATGGATCCAAGACAGTTGAAAATAAAGGATATGAACTGTTTCAAATCCAAGATATCGATATTTTGTTAACCGGTCATCAACACATTCCACAAGGTTTTCAAAAAAACGGCAGAGTCGCTTTGCAAACTTCTCACAATGCCAAGGATTTTGGTTTAATCGATATTTTGTTTGATGATCAGATGAACAAAAAAATACATGCGCATATCATTCCTTTATCATCTTGTTCAATCGATTCAAGCATTGAGGCTTTACTCGAAAACGATATTCAAAAAACCAACAAATATCTCTCACAAAAAATAGGAACCATCATAAATGAGATGTGCATATACTCTCCGTTGGATTGTAGAGTCAAAAAACATGCATTATTTCAATTCATCAACCAAGTTCAGCTCGAGTACACAAAAGCGGACATTTCAGTAGCTTCCCTCCCCAATGAGACAAATGGATTTCCGCATGATCTCACCTTAAGTGATATTGCTGTCAATTTTCCTTTTGAAAACGATTTGGTCGTATTGGAGGTAACGGGAGAAATTCTTAAAGAGGCTCTAGAAAAAAATGCGTCATACTTCTCAAAAGTGAATCAACAGATCGTGGTTAACCCCAAATTTCTTTTCCCGAAAGTTGAACATTATAATTACGATGTCTATGACGGAATCTCCTATATCATGGATATCAATCAAGAAATTGGTCAACGTATTGTTTCCTTAACATACCAAAATGAAGATATAAAACCAAATTCTTTATTTAAATTGGCGATCAATTCATATCGAGCAATTGGAAGCGGTGGTTTTGAAATGTTCAAGAAAGCGAAAAAGATTATATCTTATCCTGTATCTTATTTTGATTTAATCAAAGAATATATTGAAAAGCATCCAGTTTTGGAGATTGAAACTATAGAGAACTTCAAAGTCATCTAAAAAATCCCCTTGATAAGGACAGTTGCAACCAATCGCTGCATTTGTCCCAATCTTGGAGATTTTTTAATTTTTATGGATTTTATTGTCTTCCGCCTACAAGTCGTCTTCTTATTTTTGTTGAGAAATAGTCAACAATCAAGACTACAACAATAATGCCCCACAATGCTGCAGCTGTATCTCTCCATCTTCCCGCATTCATTGCAGTCAGTAAAGTCACACCGATACCACCAGCACCTACAATACCTAAAACTGTAGCGTTTTTTACGTTAATTTCGAATCTGTAAATAATAACCGAAATAATACTTGCAGTGAGTTGTGGCATGATGCCATACCTAATTTTTTGATATCTGGTTGCTCCTAAAGCATCTAGTGACTGTAAAATGCTTGGGTCAATATCTTCAATGACTTCAATGTACATTTTAGATATCATACCGATAGAAAGAACCCCGATTGTTAATACGCCAGTCATTGGACCAGGTCCACTGACTCTGACAAACATTAAAGCGATTAAAAAGAATGGAAATGAGCGGATGATTGATATGATGGTGCTACCAATGATATTGAATTTTCCAACAATATTTCTTGCTGTTAAGAAAGCGAACGGAAATGATAATACAGCACCGAGTAATGTCCCTAAAAACGCAATACCTAATGTTTGAAACATCAATAAAGGTATACCATCAACCTGAAGACTGAATAACAAGTTCCAAGATGGATTGAATAAGGCTTTAAAAATGTTTTTAGCTATATCTAATCCATTCTCAAATAAACCGGGGTAATTAATGACATCCGTACTCCAAATAGTCAAAAACAGGATGACTGAAACAACGATGATGTTTCTGACTGTATGTCTAGGACGTTCTTCATAGGCACGAAGGATCTCTTGCATTATGATAACCTCCTTCTCAGTTGTTCAGACAGATTTTGAACTAAAATAACAACAACAAGCAGTGCAAGTACAATCACCGCAACATTGCCATATCTCATCAACGCCATCTGGTCATTCATGATGATTCCAATACCACCGGCATTGACAAATCCTAAAATTGCAGATGCACGTAAATTGATTTCAAAGTTATAGAGTATGACAGAGTAATATCTACCGATAATTTGGGGGATGACTGCAGCACGAAATGCCTGCAATTTTGTTGCACCTGTCGCCTCAATGGCGATGAATGCTCCCATATCAATGGTTTCAATGATTTCATACATCATTTTGGTAACGATACTGAATGTAAAGACAACAGTTGCCAAAACACCAATGAATGTTCCAAATCCAAAGATGAATGAAAAAATCAATGCGTAGACGAGTGTGGGGAAAGTTCTGATAATGGACAACAGAAATTTAACTATATTGGGAATTTGGCTCTTGCCCATAATGTTTTGTGATGCCAATATTGCAACTGGAAGAGCAATAATGGATCCAACTAACGTCCCGATAACAGAAATTTGGATGGTATCAACAAGTGGAGATACAACTCGATCAAAATATGACCAATTGATTTGAGCAATCATTTTTTGAATAATTGTGAAGAAATTCGGAATGCTCGAAATAAAATATTGAAATCCAAATTTATTGAAGAAATCTGTGACAATCATGTCCCAAAAGTAGATAAAGACGATGAGAATAATGGAAGTAACCATAATCACATAGGAAAAAGGTCGTGTAATGGATGATCCATCTTCCAAGACTGAAGTTCGATAACGTTTATTTCTGTCAATTAACTTTTTGAACAAATTACTTATCTTTGAACATAATGTCTTCATCGGTTAACTCTCTCCCATAAATGGTCTTTAAGATAGCTTCAGTGATATTTTCGCTACCACCATCATAGACGATTTTTCCTTGATTGATACCAATAACACGTGACGCATACTTTAATGCTAAGTCCACGTGATGCATGTTAACTAATATCGTAATTTTTTCAGTTTTATTAATACGTTCGAAATCCTTCATGATTTGATTCGCAGTGATAGGGTCAAGTGATGCAACAGGTTCATCTGCCAATATAATTGATGGATTTTGTGCCANNGCGTATGCTTTTTCTAAAATTCCCACTTTATGCAGCGCCTCTAAGGCAATCATTTTATCTTTTTTAGTAAATATGCCTAACAATCCTAAGATAGGATTCATATCGGGAACTCTCGCAGCTAAAACGTTGTTGATGACAGTTGTTCTATTAATCAAATTAAACGATTGGAACACCATGCCAACGTCACGTCTGTAATGTCTGAGTGCTTTCCCTTTCAAACCCGGAATGTCAAGACCTTTCACACGTACGTTTCCTTTAGTAACATCAGTCATTTGATTAACAAGTTTGATGAGTGTAGATTTCCCAGCACCACTTAAACCGATAATTGCGACAAATTGACCCGGCTCTATCACTAAAGAAACATCTTTAAGTGCTTCAACTCCGTTTGGATAGGTTTTACTCACGTTTTGAAATTCAATCATAATGTGCTCCTTTTTAGAAAAAATTAGGCTTAATGTGTTATTAAGCCTAATTCTTATCTGATTGATTTATGCTGTTATAAGACTAGCTTGGATTAACAATTGCTGCTGCTTCACGTTCAAGATCATAATCTGAATCATCTGCAACTACATAACCTTCATGGCTATATACCTTGAAAATATCTTTNNACCATTGCAAACATGCCAGCTGGTTTAGCAAGAGCTGTAGCATCAGAAACTAAGTTAATGAACGCTTGTTCTATTGCTGCTTGTAAATCATCATCAACTGTCTTCTTGGAAACTGTAATGGTATCATTATAAATCTTATCNNCCTGAAGCAAGAGCTGAAGCTGCTGCGCCATATCCTGAAAGAGCAATTAAATTTGCTGTTGGAATATCTGATAAAGTAAATCCATATAATGCTTTGAATAATAAGGATGGATAAACGCGTCCTGAAGATGAAGTGACTGATTGAACACCAATTTTAGCATCTTGCAAATCATCCCAAGTAATATTTCCGCCACCATTGATAATCGCAGCGAGTTCACGGCCTTTAGTTGTTTGACCAACAATACCGATAGAACGATAGAAATTCACTTGATTAGCAGTATCTGAGGTTGTAGCAAGACCGTCATTCCAATCTTTAGCAACTGCTGAATCTTTGGAAAGTCCGCCACGTGTAGCTGTCAGTGCGACATCCATGTTTTCACCATCTGAATATACTGCATAAGTTCCACCTGGAATGAATCCGATATCTGCAGTTCCTGCATCTAAAGCTTCACCAACTGCTTCATATGTAGTACCTACATAAACACTTACAGTTTCAAAATCATAGCCAAGTTCTGCAAGTTCTGCTTTTAATAGAGCAGGCAAAAAGCTAATTCCCTGTACTAAAGTTGCATTATCTCTTGAAGGGACAAAGAATACACTTAAATTTGTTTTTTCTGCTGGTTCAGCAGTGCATGAAGCTAACCCAAGGACAAAAACAAAAGTTAAAACCAGTAGTGCGATTTTCTTGATCATCGATATTTCTCCTTTTTTTGACTTTATGCTTTCATTATAGCACGATGAATACCATATATAAAGTAGAAAATGCTGATTTTTAACGAAATATTTTCAACATAAAAAATAATGACTATGAACAATGAATTCACGAAGATATCTTATCAGTTATAACCTTGTCGATGAAAGAAAAAACTCTTAGTTCCTTCGAACGAAGAGTCTATATCCATTACGATTCGATAAAAGTCACTTTAACATTGCCTTTAATTGCTTTTGAATATGGGCAGAACCCATAGGCTTTCTCCGTGTATTCCTTTTCTACTTTCTTGGATACACCTTTAATCTTAACCTTGACTGTCAATTGAAACTCAAATCCTGTTGTTTCATCCATCATAAGCGCTGTATCCGCCTTAACAGATAAAGACTCATAAGAAACCTTATTTGCGAC
>DOYO01000147.1:4206-10920 GCA_003518475.1 Acholeplasmataceae bacterium | reverse complement strand
GCTCCAGGTGTTGGTATAATCTTTTGATTGACCATCTTGAAAATATTTTGCATGCCCTTCGCATGAATAATATTTTCTTCGAATGTCTGATAAATCGCCTCTCTGAGCGGTATAATATTAAAGTCATCCACCCTTGGATACACGTTTTCGACAATCCTAACAAGCGGACTATTTAGCTTTTTAATGCGTTCATGGTTGGCGATATTTCCAGTATAAATGATCGGAATGCCCAATGGAATGACATCCATTAAATTTTGATATGCAACTTCTTTTTCACCAAAATTCGTTCCACCCGCAATGATGATGATATTTGGTTTTATCCTTTGAATCTCTAAAATATGTTCCTCTTCCAATCTGTTCGCGGTAATCAAATGAATGTTGGCGCCAGCGTTTAACGCAGCTTCCTTAGCCGCCTTCGCTGTCATTTCATAGACCAAGCCATGGACTGTGATTTTCAATCCGCCGGCTGCAGACGAGGATGCGAACATCTCATCGTATTCTATTTTATCAACATTCATGTTTTTCTTCAGTTCTTCAATCGCTTGTTTCAAACCGAAATTGACATCTGTGTCGACAGTGGTTTGATGCATGCCTCTGCCCAAGAACTCCACTGGACCGCTGTGGAGACAAAAGGCATTGACAACCGTGGTTGTCGATCCGATTTCTGCAACTAAGCAATCAATTCTCATAAATCTTTCTATGCTTCTTCACGATGAAGCTTGCTACATCGTAACCCTTGGTACCTCTGCTGAATCCTTGGTCCATTCCATATTTTTGAGCAAGTTCAGGAGTCACTTGTGTTCCGCCAGCTAAAAGAATCAGTTTATTTCTGACACCTTTTTCAACCGCATAATCATGAAGTTTCTGCATATTCTTATAATGGATGTCGTCATGGGAAATGATTAAAGAGATCATGATGACGGATGCATTGGTTTCAATTGCTGCATCTACGAATTTTTCAATCGGAACGCTTGTTCCAAGATAGGTATATTGGATGCCGTATTTCTCGACGCCACCGTGCTTGATATCTAATATTTCTCGCATGCCGACACTATGCTCATCCGATCCGCCTGTGCCTGCAACAACCTTGATTTCATGTTTTTTAACATACTCCATGATTTCTTCTACGGGTAATGTCGCTTCTTTCTTCGGCAAAACAAGCTTCGTCATATCAATATCAAAATTGACAGTTCCTTTTAACTGGATTCTTGTTCCTTCACTCGGATGCAATACTTCCTTGTGAATGATTTCGACAGAAGAAAGTTTCATTTGTTTTCCAACCTCAAGCGCAGCAGCTTCTGCGGTGAGTGAATCCGTCGGGAAGAATAAATCGACAGTAATCACGCCATCGCCAAGCCATTGAACTTCAGGTTTCAGTATCGGTTGACTTCTATATTTTTCATTTTCATCCATTCTGACATTGACGTTGTCTTCTGGATCCAGTTCATCAATATATTGAATCATCTCTGGTCTTTCCAAAGAACAGCCGCCAATCAGCATGGCTGGGTAATCGATAAATTTAGGATTATATTGTGCTACATTGTTATATCCATAGTGCGCAGTCACGGGAGCGAGATAATCCTGAGCTCTTTTAATAAGCGTATTCGCACCGATGCCGCCGTTAATTTTTCTTGCGATACCGTCGCCTGAACGTTCCGGGTAATACCCGCTATCGACAAACATGCCAGCTTCCACTGCATTGAAATAACCGCCCATTTCAAGAATTTCTTCCATCATCAAGACAGCGCGTTCTTGAAGTTCTCTCTTCTGTTCAACCAAGTATCCATCTTTTTTAAATTCAAGCATCGACATGAGATCATCCATCCCCATCATCGCTTGTTTCGCAGTATCCAAGGCTTCAATATTATAGACATGCCATGGAACGTTCCTACCTTCATCTGGTGTGATGGTGGATTGAATATCCGCAGATGTCAATCTGGAGATCAAGAGATTTAAAACGTGCGTCACCGTCGCTTCTCTGGTTGAAGAATCCATATATTTCGTATTCATTTGAGCCCGCATCTTATAGTCTGAAAAGAACTCGCGAAGCGCAAGCGCATAAGGAAGATTNNACCTTCCATGCATCTCTGGCTGTCGCATTGGCGTTATGTGCTCCATCAATTTGAGCGAGACCGCCATGTGCCATGATCTTCTTGCTTTCAGCAGCATCGACGAAGCTTCTAATCATGTTGATATTTCTGTATAAAACGTTATACTGAGGATCCTGGTGCGCGCCGTTCACCCCTTCTTCATTGAACATGACTGCGATTTCCGGACCTGCAACACCCGATACGTAGGAATGGTAATTGATTGGTCTTCCGACTTCATCTTCAATGATATCTAAAGCTTTTCTCTGTGCTCTAACTTGTTTTCTTGTAATCGGAACGCCGCCGATACCCTGAGGGGTACCCTCCAGCAAACCGTCCATATGAGATTGCCCAGCAGTGCGGATCACCATGATATGGTCTGCGCCATGCCATGCTGCCATGCGCATTCTTCTAATATCGTCTTCAAATCTTCCGGATGCGATTTCCGTAGTGATGGTAGCATCTGGTTGTGGATCAATGTTATTCAAATGTCTAGCGCTTGGAAGCGGTATAAAGTTCTTTAAAACAGGGCTTCCCTGGTTATAGGTAAACGGACCCAAATCAACTGGTCCCTTCGTTCTCCAAACCCAGCCCTTTCTTCTTGGATGGTAATTTTCTAAGTCCTTTAAGATATTTCTAATATCAAGTTTTTGATTAGGATTCATGTTTGAACACCTCAACCATCAAATCGATTTCTTTGCCTTCGAGCAGTCTCAAACCAGCTTCTCTAATCGATAGCTTATTCTTTTTCGCATAACGAAAAACAACATGACCAGCTCCATGAGATAATAAATTGTTTTCCAAAATCTTATCGGTAATCGTTTTGGCTTCCGTACTTGAAAAGCCCATCCGCATCAAGACGCTTCTTTCAATCGCAGGAGATGTATAATCGAATGCGAGGTTGAGAAGGGGATGAACAAGCTGATCCGTCAACTCAAAAAAATATGTCTTTAATTCTTCATCGCTGTAATAATCCAAATGGTCTCTACGTTCTTTAAAATCATCATTTCTTTGTTTCATGAATGCCCTCCAATAGCGCTTTGACGTGATTGACGTCGGTTTTAAGTTCAACTGCAAGATAATCATAGTCGAGATCAAATAGTAGTTGATCGCTATAATGCTTTAAATAAGATATCCTTAACTGGTCTATAGGTATTTCTTTATATTTCAGTAATTTGCCGCTTTTTGGAAAGATGATGTTCTTTCCAGCTTTTTCATCCAACGGGTTTCCCAATAACATTTCAACACCGCGATCAGATGCGAAGGATACCTGTGCATTCATATGCTTACCAGCACCTGTGTATTCAGTTTCCTGAACAACAATGATTTGATCCTTCGGAAGCTCTTGAGCGATTGCGAAAGCAGCTGCCAAGCTGATATTACCCGCAGGACCGCGCTCCATACCTTCCAATATAGCCAATGCTTCTGTGATAAAGAAGACACTGCCTTGATTGACCAGTACATACCGGTCCATATATCTTAACGGCCTTGCTGCACTTCTAGGAACGTCGCTTCGATCAGGGAAGGTTGAAAATGGAATACCGAAACCTGTATGACCGGTCGTGAATGATTTCTTATTGAAATCACCATCGCTTGCCATATGAAGACCGGTTAGATCTACGGATGCTGCAATTATTTGTGTATCCTTAGAGCCTGCTTTAATCAAACCTCGAGCAGTTCCAGTTAAGTTTCCTCCACCAGCATTCGTACAAATCACCACATTCGGATATTGGTGTTCCCTATTCACAAGTTCGTTTGCAATTTCGAATCCCAACGTTTCAATTCCCATGATTCCATAAGGAGAATACAAGGATGCGTTGAAATACTTGGTTTCTTCCAACAACAGTAAAAACTGGTAAAACAGTTCAGGTCCGACGGAAAGTTGAACAACCTCTGCTCCATATGCTTCACATGCTCTCGCCTTTTCAATGATTTCAGGCTGTCCGATTCCATTGGAGTCGTAGCATTCTTGCACGATGATGCATTTGAGGCCCGCTCTTGCTGCAAGCGCAGCAACTGCAGCGCCATAATTTCCAGATGTTGCAGCGATGACGCCTTTATATCCGAGTTTCTTTGCTTGATGGATCGCCATGGCTGCGCGTCTCGCCTTGAAGGATCCGCTTAAATTAGCTGCTTCATCCTTCAGGAATATGCGTGCTCCGTAACCCTCTTTCGCGAACTTCCTCGCATATGCGGAAAGTCTCTTCAATTCAATAAGTGGAGTATTCCCCACGTTATTGTCCAACTGTATTTTTCTGACATCATCAATCGAATATCCAGAATCCATCATCAATCGTTCATAGTAAAAACCGATACCTTCAGCTTCGAATTTTTCATAATCCAAGTTGAGAGCATCCTTCATGATTTTTGATTTTCTATTCATCACATCCAAATAGCTTTCACTCATGAGTCACATCCTCCATTTCAGAAAGGATAATGTCTCTGACATCCTTAAGGGCTTGGACATGATGTCCGAAGGTATGCGTAAAAAACGGTTCAACAGATAATAAGATACCCTGTTCGACCCGGTTCGTTGCTGTTTTGATTTCTACAACATCTCCAATGCTTGCTTTTGACATGAGTTTTCCCTTAACTCGCATCTCGAACGGAAGTCTCTTCGTATCATCAGGAAGATTCGATGATCGTTCACTGCTCGACAGCACAACCTTGTAAATTTGTACAAATGTATTTTTCTCTATCATATGCTTACTCTCCTTTGTCATAGAAAAAAAGAGTCAAAATCTGAAAGCGCTTACTACATAAATATGATAACATTTTAGGCTCTTTTTGTATAGAGTCTATACTCCAAAATGAAAGAAAAAAATAGGAAATCAAAAAAGATTTCCTATTTGTTGTCTCGTTCAATCAATACACGCATATCACCAAGGATAGCACGTGGTACCGGAAGGTCAATCATGGTCTTTAGACCTGGTCTGGCATTGATGACATGTGGAATCATATTGACGCACATTGCAATCGTACCTACCCCTCCGTTGACTTCGGGTGTTATGGATAAATTGACGTTTGGAGTACCTGTTATGGTAATGTAGTCACCTGTTTGGGTACCTTCAAGCTCAGGTTCAATCTGTTGAGGGTGAATCATATCAATAAAGACGGAGCCGTTGACTAAACCCTGTCCTGTCATGTTGATGCCGGCAAGTGTTCCCGCCTTCGCTTCTCCATACGGGCTGACTCTATCTACTGTGGTAACGATTGGAGACATTTGTTGATTAAATCCATCGAGTTTGACACCAAGTGCGTCACTGATCATATGAACGCTTTCCTTAAATCCAACGTGTCCGGCAAGCTCGTTATCCATGATGCGCTTATAATAATCCTTTAAGGTAATACCAACACCTTGTTCATGCATGACCGTCGGTCCGAATGGGGAAAGGCTGTTGATTCTTTTCGCTTCGATATGTGTGACATCCTTCATAACGCCGGTCATCGCTACGACCAATAGATCCATGATAAATCCAGGATTGATTCCTGTTCCTAACACGGTGACTCCATATAGCTTCGCCAAATAATCAATTTGGCTTGCAAGTTCAGGTTCGTTGGCGAAAGGATATGCCATTTCTTCAGCAGTTGAAATACAATTCATCTTATGCATGACGATTGTCTTAATCTTTTCGAACGCGCCTTTGACAAAACTATCGGTACATAGTAAAACAATATCGGCTTTTGTAGTGCCCAAGAGCTGGTCGATATTGGTTTGAATCATGACTTTTTCATGATCCAGCTTACTACCTAAAATCTCATTCATGCTTTTACCCACATAATTTGGGTTTAGATCACAAATACCAACGATTTGAACACCTTTTTTAGAAAGCAGCATGTCTGCCATGCCTCTTCCCATTGCTCCAAATCCCCAAATGATAACTTTAACTTTTTCCATGTGTTCCTCCAACATTACTATGACTTAACCTCATCGAGAAATCTTCCCAACGTGAAAAGATAATCTGATAGTCTGTTTAAATAAGATAATGTGAAAATATTCAGTTCTTGCTGATCATTCAATAAGACCATTTCACGTTCAGCCCTTCTGACCGTGACTCTTGCAATGTTGATCATGGAAGCAGCCTTCGTCTGATCCAGCTTGATGAATTTAGTGAGCGGGGCGAGCAATGAATCAAAATAATCGATTCTACTTTCCAACCAAGTCACTTGAGGGAAGTTAGAAATATGCTTAGTTTGATCATTTAGTGCAATTTCATGACAAATAGAAAACAAGTGATCATGAATTTGATCTAAATCACTTAGAATATCAGGATTCATGATGTAATGCTTTGACATCAAAATAAATGCCATCGCTTCATCGATTACTCCATTGACTGAAATATGTAAATCTGCCTTGCTAACTCTCTTCGTCATGAGATCCGTTTGACCTTGATCTCCGCGCTTTGTGTATATTTTCATGGTTCACCTCATTAGGTTTGTTACACCCATTATACCATAATAAAAGGGTATATTTTTGTTGTGTAACCTACTTGGTTTTTATATTTTTTTGTTTCATGAGGGTAACTGCAAAGCTTGCAACGTCAAATGCATACTTTTTAGGACCGAATCCAGCGTCATATCCAAGCTCTTTAGCAAGTCCGTGATTGATTCTCGCCCCTCCGATAAT
>DOYO01000147.1:2845-4160 GCA_003518475.1 Acholeplasmataceae bacterium | reverse complement strand
TCAAGACCATAATGTCCGGCATAACCTTTCATGTTCATGATGGCATCAATCCCGACGGTGTGAGCGTCTGTTCCTGTCGAAGCCCCAATGATAACAATCGGTTCTTTAAAGTTTTCTTCAATGAANNAACTGAAGTCATTGGATAGTGAGGAACTGTGAACGACAGCTGGATCGTGAATGCCCATCTTGGATGCGAACTTCTTAGCAGCTTCTTCCCCAAGGGCATTGCATGGAATCGGAAGTGTGAACGATAACTGGATCTTTCCATCGTTTAATGTATCGCCATAAGGACGAATCATTTTAATTTCTTTAGACATGGTTCTTCACCTTCAATCTCATGATCATATGCTGCATGATCGGATTCTGATAACTTGAATCCTTCAAATAGACCCCAGACAATCCTTTTCCTGAGTTCTCATGTCTGGATATGCCTGCAAACGTTCCTTTTTCAAGTGTTTTGAATAGTCCTTCTTGTTTAATTTCAGAAAGTAAAGCATGCGCATGCGTCAGCACCTGATGCGCTCTATACATAATGATGCCATCTGGCTTATAGCTGATTTCATCACCAAAGTTCTTAAATGCTTTTTCAATATATGCTGCATTATCCAAAGCAAGCGCTCTATCGCTGATAAAAGGCGTATGAATGGCTTCCGTCATCATGCCTAAAAGATGGATTGATTGTTTGGAGGTCACAGCAGCGATATTAAATAATGCGTTTTGTACGGTCCCTTTAAATATATCCCCGGTCATATGCTTTGTCGGAGGCATATATTTCAATGGATGATTCGGAAAAATCTCACGCGCCATTTCGGCTTGTGCGAGTTCATATAAAAAACTGTTTTCCATATTTGGATCGATTTCGTAAGCATGACCCAAACCCATCAACGATTCATCCATCAACGCTTTTTTCGCGAACTGTTCATTGATGAATTGTGAAGCTAAAACTGTATGTGCATGATCAAATGCATCTGATGTCGTCAAATAATTATCTTCACCNNTTCATATTGATATCTCTAAAGATGATGCCGTATAAAGAGTCATTCAGCATCATATCAAGACGTTCGATCGCACCCATGGCAACAATTTCAGGCATGCATAACCCTGAAGCGTAATTGACAAGTTTGATGTATCTATTTTCTTCCAATGAAACTTCATCCAATGCTTTTCTCATCAATCTAAAGTTTTCCTGAGTAGCGAAGGTTCCGCCAAATCCTTCAGTCGTCGCACCAAAAGGTACGAAGTCTAGCAATGACTGTCCTGTAGATCTGATGACCGCGATGATATCCGCACCTTTTTTGGCTGCAGATACCGCTTG
>DOYO01000147.1:0-2835 GCA_003518475.1 Acholeplasmataceae bacterium | reverse complement strand
TCTAAATAAGGACTTCTTTCCTTATCCTTATAAACCGATAAATCAAGCTTTTTCTTTGACACCAACTCCGCAATTTCCTGTGGTGTCTTCATCAAATCATACATCGCATAAGACATGTAATGCGAAACACCTTTTGCTAGATTTCCTTTAGATTGAATATGATCCACCACCACATTCACCATCGGCACATTGAAATCATTCACGCCATCGACTCCTAATAGTCTTAAAACTGAACGTTCAACCGATACCGTTGTATATAAATCAATAAAGCTTTGAATGTCAGTTGCAATAACTCTTGCATCCATCCTGCATTCTTGAATGATATTTTTATTTAAGTTTAATTTTGACATGTTTTCACTCCATTCTCTTGACATTATAAACAGGGATGCTGATTTTTTTCTTCAATTCTGATAAAAATAAGTCTGAATCGTAATGAAGTCCTGCCGGACTGAATGGATTCATCGTTACAAATAACAAAGGACAAGGATGAATGATACTCAATTTGATGTTTAATTTACTCAAATAGGTAAAATGATCCTCAGTAATCAGATACTTGGTTGGATCATCTGAGATCAACTCAAAATCTCTTGTTGAAGACTGAACCAAATAATCAATCAGCCTCGGCGTAATCGCGCCTTGGATATACATATAGATAATAGGTTCATCAATCTTCTCAACCAATGTTCTAATGGTATCAATCTTCTTATCGAAGAAATGATAAGTCTCATTCTTCGTTTTCACAATCAATGGATATTCAGGAGCAAATTCAAAATACTCTGTTTTAGGAAGATTGAACGATTCAACAGTCTTCACCGTCTTTTCAATTGTCTTATCCATCACTGGATGAACAGATGCTCCAGTCGCTAAAACAATCGCATCCATCAATTCAATGCTCGCAAATGTCATTCTATTGAATGCTCCATCCACGAAGACTTTATCTGTATAATGCTTCAATTTGTGAATCAATATATTTAAATCATGATTCGTGGTCGGACCTGCAACAACAATCGTACCTTCTCTTAGAACTTCAATGATTTGGACTTCACCCAATGCTGTAAAAAGTCCTGTTGGCTCAATCACTCTGAATTCAAGCTCTGAAGAATCCAAACATGCTTGTGCAGTAGCAACCATCATGCCGGGATGTACAACGATTTTTGGCTTCGGTAAAAAATTGACCTGATCCAAATCCTCTCCATCAAGACCGATGCTAGTCAGCCCCAAAGTGATATTCGGATATAAATCAATCAGATAATTCAGCGTTGTCGTTTTTCCTGTGTTTTTAGCCAAGCCGATAATGCCCAGCGTTTCCACACCATTAATGATTTTTTTCACGCGTGATTCTCTCTTTCCGAACCAATGATTCCGGTTCGAGCGACAATCTATCTCCATGCAGAAGTCCAGCGACTCCGTCTAGTTTCTTTTGACTCTTGCATGCATCACAATCGCAATTCGATTCATAATGCGCAGGTTCGCTATACGTCGTAATCACACCTTCAAAATTGCGCAAAACAATCTTTCCTGGAGCCTGTGAAATGATATAATTCGGCATCACAGGAATCTTTCCTCCGCCGCCCGGGGCGTCAACAACAAACGTAGGAACTGCAAATCCTGAAATATGTCCTCTTAATCCTTCAATAATTTCAATGCCTTTTGAAACAGTCGTTCTGAAATGTTCAATACCGACAGATAAATCACATTGGTAAATATAATAAGGTCTGACACGGATTGCAATCAAGCCTTTGACCAGCTGTCTCATGACATGCACGCAGTCATTCACTCCCCGTAATAGAACGCTTTGATTGCCAACCGGTATTCCAGCATCTGCAAGCCTGTCAATCGCTTTTTTGCTTTCCAGTGTTAATTCATCTGGATGATTGAAATGCGTATTGACCCAGATTGGATGATATTTTTTCAGCATATCGACAAGTTTTTCCGTGATGCGCTGCGGCATCACGACAGGAGTTCTCGTACCAAAACGAATCACTTGGACATGATCGATTTCTCTAAGTTTCTTTAAGATATATTCGATTCTTTCATCACTTGCCATAAAGGCGTCTCCACCGCTCAATAAAACGTCATTGACTTCAGGATGATTTCTAATATAATCAATCGCTTTATCGATTTGATCAATCTTCATTTCAGCATCCTTCTGGCCAGCAAAACGTCTTCTTGTACAATGTCTGCAATACATGCTGCACATGTCCGTGATTAAAAAGAGAACGCGATCAGGATATCGATGCGTCAATCCTGGAACTGGTGAATCATGGTCTTCAGCTAAAGGATCTAGTAAATCATTTTTCCCAACAATCAGTTCGCTTCCAAAAGGTATGGCTTGTTTTCTGATTGGACAATTCGGGTTCAATGGATCAATCAACGTCAAATAATAAGGTGTAATCGCCATTCTTAAATGACCTAAGACCTCTTGAATCATTTTTTCTTCATCTTGTGTGATTTGTATATATTTTTTGAGTGCTGTTGTTGAAGTGATCCGGTTTGAAGTCTGCCATTTCCAATCATTCCACTGTTCATCTGTGACATTCTTGAAATATAAGGCTCTTCTTTCCAGATACGTGTTGTTCAGTGTTAGTTTCATATTTTTTNNTCTTTAGAAATTCCTTCTGCACCGAGTGCAGCTTTGGTGAACGAGGTTGCCATCGAGAAGAAATAGACGATGCCGTTATCTTTAGTCGATAATATGGAAGTCATTTCCGTGTTCTCCACATTCACAACATTGATGGTTAAATCTGCAAGCTTGTTATTTGTTAATAATGATACTTTTTCGTAAACTGCGATGCTGTTCAATGCACTTTCTAAAATGATATCATCACAAAGATT
>DOYO01000065.1 GCA_003518475.1 Acholeplasmataceae bacterium | reverse complement strand
TTTAAAAATATCGTAAAGGCAGTCAAAAAGTTTTTTGCTAAAATACGGGACGTAATTGTCAACTTTTGGGATAAAAGCTACAACATAAGATTGAAAATCAATACAATCCTTGGAAAAGTATTTTTCCCTTTCCGTTTTGTTTATAAGTATATCGTCCGCACGGAAGGCCAGAAATTGATACTATTCAGTTTCATCAAGATCAAGATCACCAGAAAGAATAGAGAAGCGTTTTATGGATTGCTCTTTATCTCCCTGTGGATAGTCGGATATTTGATTTTCACGCTTTATCCGATGTTTTATTCGCTTTATTTGAGCTTCCAGACTGCATATTATAATTTGCAGACTGGACTGGTTACAACATTTGTGGGATTCCAGAATTACTTGAATATCTTTAGAAGCCAGACGTTATTGCCATTATTTGGCACTTATCTTGGCAGAATGGTCATTTCAGTTCCTTTGGTTGTCGTCTTCTCGATCATGATTGCAGTATTGATCAACAATCCGATCAAGATGAAGGGCATTTGGAGAACAATCTTCTTCCTTCCGGTCGTTATTTCAACCGGTCCGGTCATCGCTGAACTTTCCAATCAGGACGCGACATCGCTTCCTTCCCTGCAAAACAGCTCGGTACTGATTTACATTTCTGAGAATTTAGGACCTTGGATTGCAAATCCATTGGAATCCTTATTGACATCCATGCTGCTCATCCTTTGGTATGCGGGTATTCCGATTTTGATTTTCCTTGCCGGTCTGCAAAAGATTGATATTTCCATTTATGAAGCGGCATCGATCGATGGAGCGTCCCCATGGGACCGCTTCTGGAAGATTACACTTCCATCCATCAAACCGCTCATCACGGTTGCTATCATCTATATCGTCGTTTCCATGAGCTTGTTTGTTGAAGCTGGCGGTATATTGGATCAAGCGAGAACGCATATGCTTGTCGGAGCGCCTGACTCAGCCTTTTGGTATGGATATGGATTCGCAGCTGCCATCGCCTGGATTTATTTCCTTTTGATGGTCATCATCATGCTCATCTTCGTCGGTGTCATGACATTCAAGAGAAGGGAGCGCTAACCTATGAAAAATTTCGATATGAAACATTTCAAAATCAAGGCTAGAAAGTTCCTGTTCGGTATGAATTTCGTCGATGGATTTGTTTATAAGCTAGTCATTTATACGCTTCTCATCAGTTTTAGTTATATTTATCTTTATCCAGTCTTGTTCATGACGGTCAATTCCTTCATGAGCGTGGATGATTTAATCAATCCGGGTATCAAATGGATTCCAAGCACGCTGCAGTTCGAAAACTATAACAGAGCGATTCAAGTTCTATTATTGCCGCAATCTGTAGTCTCAACGACAAGCTATGTCTTAAAGGTCAGTTTGTCTGTGACGATTTCATCAGCAATCATCGGATACGGATTCGCGAAGTTCAATTTCCCATTGAAGAAAGTGATGTTCGGGCTGATGTTAGCGACATTTATTCTCCCTTCACAAGTGACCATGGTCGCCAATATGCTTGTTTTTAGAAATTTAGGGTTGATGAGCACGCAATCTGCGATGATCATCCCTGCAATCTTTGGACAAGGCATCAACGCAGCGATTTACATCTTGATTTTCTATCAATTCTTCAAGACCATACCAGGTGTCTTGATGGAATCAGCGGAAGTGGATGGGGCATCGCATTTCAGGATATTTACGAGAATTGCGATTCCACTTGCGATTCCTTCCTTCATTATTGTATTTTTATTTAGTTTTGTCTGGTATTGGAATGAAACGTTTGTTACAGCATTGTATGTTGGTGGACAGGTTACGCTTCCACTCAAGCTTCAAGCATTTAGAGCATCGTATTCGACGCTGTTCCCACCAGGAACTCCAGGAGCGGAACTCAATGAAGCAATATTACTTGCTGGTAATATGCTAACGATTTTACCCTTACTTGTGTTATACTTTATAGCGCAGCGCTATTTCGTAGAAAGTATCGATCGTACTGGTATTACAGGCGAATAATCTTTTAGGAGGCTTCATGAAGAAATTAATTATTCTCATTTTAATGTTATTTATTCTCGTCGGGTGCGAACCTGAAGAAGAAACAGTGATAGAAACAGTTATACCGAATGGTCTTGAACCGCTAGTCGCGGTAGATGACTGTGAAAATCCAACGCTCGAGGATGGTTGGACCTGCATTTGGGCGGATGAATTTGATGGCGATGTCGTCGATGAGACCAAATGGAATTTTGAAGATGGCGGTTATGGCGGCGGAAATCAGGAACTCCAGTATTACACAAGAAACAACACGGAGATTGTTGATGGCAAGCTAGTCATCACAGCAAAGAAAGAAAGCTACATGGGCAAGGAATACACATCCTCACGCCTGAACNNAACTTCAAGTATGTCAGAATCAAAGTCGGTGCCAAAATGCCAGCAGGTAGAGGCATGTGGGGTGCGATTTGGATGATGCCATTAATGAATGCCTATGGCGGTTGGCCAAATAGCGGTGAAATCGATATCAATGAATATGTCGGTTATGATGAAAATCGTATTTACACAACCATTCATACTGAAAAGTTCAATCATAATCTCGGAAATCAAATCGGGTTTTCAAGAGTCATTCAAAATGCTGAGACTGAATTCCATGATTATGAAATGATTTGGACGCCTGGAAGCATCAAAGTATACGTTGATGATTACAAATTTGGCGATTTCAATTATGTTCCGGTTTTCAATTCAGAAGTTCCATACCAGGAAGCATTCCCATTCGATCAGCAATTTTTCTTGATTTTGAATTTAGCTGTCGGAGGAACATGGGGTGGATCTCAGGGTGTGGACAATACTGCATTCCCATCAACTTTGGAAATCGACTATGTCAGAGTTTATCAACAGGATTTCGCGACTTTGGATAAAGAAAGACCAGATCAACCAGTTGGATTAACGATTGGCACGCTGAAAAACTCGATTTATTGGACCAAGGGAACTGATGATTACGGCGTTGAGGAATATGCAATCTTTCTAGATGGCGTGTTTCATAAATATGTCAGAATGAATCAGGTGATCCTAACTGGACTTACTGCAGGAAATACTTACGCAGTTCAGGTTCAAGCAGTTGACTTTGTCGGAAGAATCTCTGAAAAGAGTCAAACATTATCTTTTAGTTATACAGCATAACATTTAAAGAGGATATATCGAAAGATATGTCCTTTTTTAGTTAGAAGACACTACTTTCACATAATTTAAGTATTTTTTATGAACTTTTTTCATTATAGGACATATACGCCCTGTTGCTANNGTTATTTAAGCACTTTACTTCATGATTCAATCGAGATTCTTTCAAAATTAATATAATCTTAAGATTTAAAAGCGCATTTATCGGGTATAATGAGGGTGTTGGCATCTACATTTCATTTTGATTCTAAAATTTTCCCTTTATTGAAAATTTATGATGGATGATTTGTGCCAACGTGCCCTGATGGCAATCCCCCACGCCATTAGGGCGCAAATATTTATAAATCATGCGCACAGACAAATAACTATGATATAATGACTGTATCAACCAGGCGTAATCAAATAGGAAGGGAATCCGAAACTTTTGTTGAAGATGAACGGTGTCATAATGAAACAGAAAATACTAATTGTTGAAGATAACATTCTCATCAGTAAAAGCATTGAAACCAAACTCAAGGAAGAAATGTTCGAGACCAAAGCTGTTTTTAACGGTCAAGATGCCATCGATCAATTCAATGTCAATTCATTTGATGCAGTTCTATTGGATTTGATGTTGCCGGTCAAGAGCGGCGAGGATGTTTTAAAACACATCAGAATGAAAGGTGACATACCAGTCATCATCATTTCCACAAAGGATTCCGATGTTGAAAAGGCAATCAATTTAGGACTAGGGGCAGATGATTATCTATCCAAACCATTCTCTATGTTGGAACTGGTGGCAAGAGTCAAGGCAGTTTTGAGACGTTCCCAAAAATCGATTGAAAAAGATCCAAAACAAAAATATCAGATTGCAAATCTGGAAGTTAACTTGAATAATTACGAAGTGAAGAAGAATGGTGAACTTATCGATCTCACCTTGAAGGAATTTGAGATATTCAAACTTCTCTTGACACATCCCGATCAAACATTTTCCAAGCAATTGATGTATAGAAGCATTTGGGGAGAAGAATATTACTATAATGATAATGTCATCAACGTACACATTAGAAGACTTAGAGAAAAAATTGAAGATGATCCATCAAATCCCAAAGTCATTATGACGATGTGGGGTTTCGGTTATAAACTAGGCGTTAACAAACAATCCATAGAGTGAACCATGAGTTCACTCTTTTTAATTAAGAAAATCTTAATATTTAAGAAATAGTAAAGAAACTAACATTTGGTATAATCATTTTGAAAGTAGGTGCGAAATGATGCAATATCAAGTGCCATGGATATTCCACCTGAGCTATGATCATAAGAAACGTGAAATGAAAATCATGTTTTCAAATCAGTTTGCTCAAGACAATCACATGGATTCAAATACAATGTCACTTGATGATGATCAAATCAAGTTGTTCATTCATAAATACGACTACCGAAAACTGGAATATTTTGTTTCCCAAGTGCTTCCAAACCCTTTTGATACACTGATGAGATTCAGCATACCCAGTCAAAAGACCTATATTAGAACACAAGCAGTCTGCCATGTCGAACAGCAGCATCTCATGTGTGTGTTATTTGATGAGAAGACTATTTTCACCCTTCAAAAAATCTCAGACAGCCAGGCAATCATCGATGCTCAATCAGATCTTGAAAAGATTGAATCAGCAAACCAGGCAACAAGATTCCTAAAACATTTAAATCAGTTAATTCATCGCCAAGAAAGATAATGATTTAAGAAATATTTAATAATTTCATCACAAATAAGAAACAATCTATCAGTATAATGTAGGCATAAAAGGAAAAGAGCAGACATTTAGTGAAAGGCGGTTTAGTCGATGAAAACTATTCTCATGGTTTTAACTATACTCTTGGTTGCATCTGTATACACACTAATGATCTCAGAAGCTAAAGCGACTACACTTGAAATTCATGACATCACTTATGAAGATCATAATGGAAATACCATCCATGCCGACTACTATGTGACAGGTGCTGACCTTTCAGATTATGAAGCCCCAGAGGCTCCAGTCCGTGAAGGGTATCTATTTATCGGATGGAGTTACGAGCTTCCAAATGAAATGCCAGATGCCGATATCATTATTCACGCAAACTACATGTTAGTTGAAATCAGAGTCACACATCATATCTAATTAACCAATCATAGGCAAGGTCGAATCAAATAGACTTGTCTATTTTTTTTGCATAAATATAAAAAAATAGCCATATCAAGCGGTTGTTACAACTCNNGATGGATGAAAAGGGGATATTTGAATGAGAATAGAAGATGACAGAAAGCTTGATTTCAGTGATGTGTTGATCCGCCCGAAACGCTCGACTTTAGCAAGTCGTAAAAACGTTGATTTAATGAGAGAATATCAATTCAAACATAGCCAGAAAACCTGGAAAGGCGTACCCATCATGGCGTCCAACATGGACGGTGTCGGTACCATCGAGATTGCTCTAGCTTTACAAAAACATGCTTTATTTACCTGCTTCGTCAAATCCTATACCCTTGAACAGTTAGAGAAATTTCAAAATGAATTAAACCCGCAATATTATGCAGTCAGTACGGGAACCAACGCGCTTGACTATGAAAAACTTGTTTTAATCTTAAAAACGTTTAAAAATATTCAATTCATCTGCATTGATGTTGCAAATGGATACTCTGAACACTTTGGCGACTTCGTTGAAAAGGTCAGAAAAGCATACCCAGAGCATATCATCATTGCAGGTAACGTCGTTACCGCGGATATGACTCAGGAATTGATTTTAAGAGGCGCAGATATTGTCAAGGTCGGCATCGGGCCAGGCAGCGTATGCAC
>DOYO01000128.1:1228-3420 GCA_003518475.1 Acholeplasmataceae bacterium | reverse complement strand
TGGGAGAACCTGAAGGGTGATGTTGAATTTAAAGATGTCAGCTTTTACTATAAAGATAACGAAAACATCTTAACCCATTTCAATTTAAAGGTTAGTGCCGGACAAAGTGTCGCTTTGGTTGGACACACCGGATCAGGGAAAACGACTATCGTTAATTTATTATCCAGATTTTATGAACCAACCGGTGGCTCCATCTTGATTGATGGAAAGGATTACCGTGAAAGAAGCATTCACTGGCTGCACAGCAGACTGGGATATGTGCTTCAAAGCCCGCATTTGTTCTCTACGACTGTGATGGAAAATATCCGTTATGGAAGATTGGATGCAACTGATGAAGAAGTGATTTACGCAGCCAAGATGATTGGAGTAGATACTTTCGTTTCGAAGCTAGATAAAGGCTATGAAACTTCTGTCGGAGAAGGTGGAAATATGCTTTCTGTCGGTCAAAAGCAGTTGATTTCTTTTGCTAGAGCTGTTCTTGCAGATCCAAGGATATTGATCTTGGATGAAGCGACTTCATCCATCGATAGCGAATCTGAAGAAATTATTCAACGCGCTACCGATCAACTATTAAGCGATCGCACCAGTTTCATCGTGGCACACAGGTTATCTACGATTGTCAATGCGAATTTGATTGTCATGCTGGAGATGGGAGAAATCATCGAGATGGGCACTCATGAAGAGTTGCTTGCTAAAAGAGGAGCTTACTTTGAGCTCTATCGAAACCAATTCTTCAAGGAAAAAGAAAAAGAGTTGGAAACTCAAATTTAAAACAAGTAAAAGGATATCTTTCCCGCTATTATCAAGTAGAGGTGAATAAGATGTCCTTTTTATTATCTATTTTCACATTCATCAATATTTTGACAATCCGGATTGAATGGTTTTACACAGAAATCATTGTTCAACTTGGAGATAACATCGAGCACTATCTGATGATTCCAGAAGCCAAGCTCTATGTCGATGATGTTTGGATTGAAAATCCCTTGGTTTTTTATGAGCGCGACGGTGTCGAGCGCACATTCAAATCCACAATCAACACCAATGTTACAAGAGATTACATCTTGAAATATCGGGTTACCTTTTCGGCGTATTACGTGTCATCTGTTCAATCAATTACATTTAAAGTCGTTGATGAAATACCTCCCATCATCGATCAACTGCCTAGTTTTCTTTTGCCCGTGGGTCAGAAACTGCCGCTCTTATCTGAAGGACTCTTTTATCACGACAACTATGATTCTATTTTAAATATCTCAGTTAGTATTGATTCATCCTCTGTTGTACTGACGAGAACTGGAACTTATCCGATCATTTATCAAATCAGAGATGGATCAGGTAATTTAACAGAAAGAACATCAACGTTAACAATTTATGATCACCTACCTCCTGAGATTACCGTAAAAAAGGAAATACAAATACCCTATGGAGAATCTCTATCATGGAGAGACTTCTTTATCGTCAAGGATAACTATGATTTGGTTCTGAATGTCAGAATCGATGATCAGTATGTTGATTATCAACAATTAGGGGTTTACCCGTTTTCAATCACAGCAACCGATAGCAGTGGTCTTTCTACCGTGTTGTTTCAAGAGGTGACGATTACCGATTTGGATCCTCCGACGATTTTATTGAAGAGCCTGCCCGCTCCGATTTCTGTCGGATCTGATGTATCCGATATCAACTTTTTATCCTATATCGTCAGCATCTCAGATAATTATGATCAGTTAGATATGTCAGATGTCATATTTCATCATGACATCGAAATCAATGTTGTCGGTACTTACCGAATTTATTATATGGTTATAGATCACTCAGGCAACTTAGCCGAAGAAGAACTCATCATCAAGGTCTCAGATCTTGAAGCGCCTGATATCACAATCAACATTCCGTTTATTTATCAGGTTTTTGATAGCGAACCGCATTTGATCAATCAGTTCAGCTATTCTGATAATTACTCAAGAATGGAAGAAATGACATGCAAAATCACAGCAACCTATAAAATGAATGTGGTAGGTGATTACCCGATCACGATTGAAGTGACGGATCGAGCCGGGAATAAAACGATTTACCGCGGATATATAGAAGTTAAGGATGTACATGCACCCATGATTACACAACTCAACGACATCATCATTACTGATTTTGAACAAAAGGATCTGACCTTTTACTTCTCTACGGAAGATAACTATGATCCT
>DOYO01000128.1:0-1031 GCA_003518475.1 Acholeplasmataceae bacterium | reverse complement strand
TTGAACGTCACAGAACTGACTTTATATCTAACAGTTGATGATCGAACACCTCCAGTCGTCGAATTTACAAAATTGTCACTATTTGCAGGATCAACATTCAATCCTCTAGAGGGTGTTCAAGTGAATGAACAGTCCAATAGCTATACCATTCAATATTTCCCGTATCTTTTAGATACGTCAATACCGGGAAATAAAACAATCACCTATATCATCACCGACGATAGAGGCAATTACACAGTGAGCAACCGCATCATCGAAATCATCCCGGAAAGTAACAATCCATCCTTGATTTCATTCCTTCCGGTTGTGCTGATCACCTTGATTGGAGCAGGTGCATCCTACTATTTTTGGAAACGAATGTAATAGGTTGTTTACTTTGACAAACTAAACAAATTCTAATATAATTAAAAAGTAGATAAAAGAATAGTTGATATCAAAGGAGATATAAAAATTATGGCGAATGTACTGATTGTATATTGGAGCGGCACCGGAAATACTGAAATCATGGCTGAAAAAATTAAAGAAGGACTAGAACAAGCTGGAGCAAGCGTTGACATGAGAAGTGTTGATGCAGTAAAACCAAGCGAGATTTCTGGTTATGATAAAATCGCATTTGGATGCCCATCCATGGGTGTGGAAGCATTGGAAGAAGATGAATTTGATCCTTTCTTCTCAGAAGTTGAAGGCTTGATCAAGGGTAAGAAGGTTGCATTATTCGGATCCTACGGTTGGGGTGAAGGCGAATGGATGGATGCTTGGGTAGAACGTACAGTTGCTACCGGAGCTAAGTTATTCCAAGAAGGTTTCAAGGTCAATTCAACTCCAAGCAGCGAAGAAGAAGAAAATTGTGTTGAATTCGGTAAAGGTTTCGCTAAATTCTAATATATAAAAATGCTTGCGAAAGCATTTTTTTTATATTTTCAAGCATATTTACATCAAAAGTAAGATACTGTTGGTATATTGAAAACTTTCTTCACGCTGCAGTAACATTATTTAATCGCTCTAAAAACAATTTTTTAAGGTAAAATAGA
>DOYO01000114.1:11353-11936 GCA_003518475.1 Acholeplasmataceae bacterium | reverse complement strand
GCTGATGTGATTGGTTTGAACCGTTACATCGGTTGGTACACGGATACAGCCAATCTGTCTGCAATTGAGGATAAACTGACAAAAGACTTGAATCTTTATCATGAGAAATTCCATAAACCGATTTTAATGACTGAATTCGGTGCGGATACCATATCAGGATTTCATCAGTTGCCATCTGCGATGTTCTCAGAAGAGTTCCAAGTTGAATTCCTGGAAGAATATACGCGTATCTTTAAAAAGCTGCCCTATGTTATCGGCGAGCATGTATGGAACTTCGCAGACTTCCAAACGAAACAAGGCTTGCAACGCTTTGGCGGAAATAAAAAAGGTGTGTTCACCAGAGAACGCCAACCAAAGATGGCTGCACATTTCCTACGCAAAAGTTGGGAAACCAAATAAATTCAACGAGTAAAAGATAATAAAATCATAAAAAACTGTGAAATCACTACTTTTTTATATTATAGTGTAAATTATACTTGACATCGTGAATGTTTTATTTTACAATATGTATATAAAGTTACACAAGGAGGAAAACAATGACTTACCACGAAAAAAGAACAATTGTTACATCAATAACAGGATT
>DOYO01000114.1:10576-11248 GCA_003518475.1 Acholeplasmataceae bacterium | reverse complement strand
ATCAAAACTGATACTGTTGAAGATGAAATGGGAAAACTGATTGAACTCAAAGCGATGCGCATTGGCTTCATATGCGCAGGTATCGGATTTGTACTATCTTTAATCTCGCTTCTTCTTAACTATTCACCCATCATCATGATCAATATTCTTTTCTTGTCCTTTAGCTTGGGTTCTGCATTGGAAGGATTAGTTCAACTTTATTATTATAGAAAAGGTATCCGTTATGCCTAAATCATATGAGATCACGAATAAAATCAGGACCTTGAGATTTTTCGCAAATGAAATGTCACAACAAACACTTGCAGAACTAACTGGAGTTTCCAGACAGACAATCAATGCGATTGAACTCGGAAAATATACGCCTTCACTCGATTTGGCATATAAAATCGCACATGTTTTCAATGTGCTGATTGATGATGTGTTTGAATACGCTCCAATGAATGAACCTAACAAAGAATCCAAATAATGGCAAGCTAAAAGATGGATAACATTCCATTTTAGATAACTAATATTCGAAAGAAAAACCTCTTCTTTGATCATGTAATGCGCCATGATCAAAGATTGAGGTTAATTTTTTTAGTCTGCTCTATTTTCTTTGTGGATGAGTTTTTGATTTTCTCCATTTTGGTTATAAGAGATGACTGATATGGATTTATCATCTACTGCGATACC
>DOYO01000114.1:9864-10453 GCA_003518475.1 Acholeplasmataceae bacterium | reverse complement strand
AAATACTGAATGATGACTTCAGCAAGCATCGTATTTCTATAGCGTTCATCTTTCATGTAGTGTTCAAAGTCGATACTCATTTTTCTGTTGATTCCTTCAATCGCACCTTGATAAAAAGGAGATTGTTCACCAAAATAAAAGCGAAGATTTTCTAATGCTTTGAAGCCTTCAACGATGTGATCAACCTGAATGGATCTATGTCTTTTAAGAACGACATTTCCTGCAGATAAAAGTTTATCTGTAGTTGTCTCAAGGATATTAGCTAGATCCAGTAAAACACTCACATCAGGTAACGATTCTCCAGTTTCCCACTTGGAAACTGCTTGAAAACTAATCGATAATTGTTCAGCAAGTGATTTTTGAGATAATCCCTTTTCTTTTCTGAGCTTTTGGATATACTGTCCGATTTCAATATGACTTACCATTTTATTCACAACCTTTCATACTTTCATTTTATCATTCGAAAATAAAATCTACAATAACTAGATATTTGATATAATTCTACTTCTAGTTGATTTATCAATCACTAAAAATGAATCTGTCAATTTATCTGTATGGTACAATAAATTCATAAGAAATCAAAAGAGGT
>DOYO01000114.1:0-9740 GCA_003518475.1 Acholeplasmataceae bacterium | reverse complement strand
CTTCAAATCAAAATATAAACGTCTTGATATTTTATTAAACAATGCAGGAATCATGACAGTTCCTTATGGCAAGACTGAAGATGGCTTTGAATTGCAAAACGGAGTGAATCATCTGGGTCATTTCGCATTAACTGCTCAGCTCTTTGATTTATTGAAGAAAACGAAGAACTCAAGGATTGTCAATGTCAGCAGCGCTGCTCATAAGTTCGGCAAAATGGATTTTAATAACTATCTGTTTGAACATGGAAAATATACAAAGATGGGTTCATATGGCAGGAGCAAGCTGTCCAATCTGCTCTTTACTTATGAGCTAGCCCGAAAGGTCGAATCTAAACATATCGATATCAAAGTTTTAGCTGCGCATCCTGGTGTCGCCAATACTGAATTAGGCCGCTATATGACAAAGAATTTTTTCCTTCGTCCATTCTTTTGGATGTTTTCAAAAATAGCTTCGACGCCTCAAGAAGGCTCTCTCCCACAAATTAGAGCATGTTTGGATGATACAGCAATCAATGGTCAATTTTATGGACCAGACAAGAGTAAACGTTCCAAGAAGAAACCAATCGTCGTTGAATCCAGCAAGGCATCCCATCAGCTGGAAGATGCAAAAAAGTTGTGGACCTTGTCAGAACAATTGACTCAAACAGTCTTTGAAGTCAAATAAGAAAATATACAATAAAAATAGCCTTAGTAACGTCTATGTTGCTAAGGCTATGTTCTATATAATCTTCTTCTACTATTTTGTTTCAATATCGCTTAATCTTGGCATTGATGGAATCGCACCATATCTTGAAACAACATGCGCGCTCACCTGATGCGCAAAATGAATAACCTTCTCATCAATTAGTTTTTCTATTTGATCTACATGCATCTTTTGACTCAAGATCTGATAAATGACCGCTCCTATAAATGCATCACCTGCACCAGTGGTATCGACTGCATGTGTCTTAATAGAGGGAACGAAAAATTGACTTGTCTTTGTATAGACTGTCGCGCCGATAGAACCCTTCGTTAAAATAACGACTTTGACGTGTCCTTGAAAAAGGGACTGAATAGATTGCTGCAAGTCTTCAATACCGGTTATAAAGAATAGCTCATCATCACTGATTTTAATCAGATGTGCAAGAGGAATGAACTCCAAAATTGTTTGTCTATATTTGATTTTATCCGGCCATAAGGGAAACCTTAAATTCGGATCAAAGGATACAATCATTTGATGCTTATGGGCGTAGGAAATCGCTTTATAATGAGCTTTTTTGACTGGAGCTTCAATTAAATCCACACTGCAGAAATGCAAGACATCATTGGGCTTGAATATCGATTCATCAATTTCATTTTCATCAAGAAGCAGATCTGCAGAAGGATTTCTATAAAATGAGAAATCACGTTCACCCTCATGATCAATGGAAACGAATGCCAGTGCGGTATTTGCTTGATTCGTCCGCTTGATATGAGAAACATCCACATTGGATTTCTCTAATGTGTCAATCAAAAAATCTCCAAACGCATCATAGCCAACCTTCGTCAGCATGATGCTTTTTTGACCCAATAATGAGACGCATGCGCATACATTCGCAGGAGCGCCTCCTGCAACACGCATGAACGTTTGAACTTCCTTTAATTTTCTTCCTTTTTCGTGAGGAATAAAATCAATCAGAAGTTCGCCAATCGCTATAAGCTTATTGTTCATTTATTCCACCACCAAATCCCAGTGACTCATTTCAAAGAGAGTATCTTGTTCACTGAATAAATAAATACTGTCGGTTGCATTTGAACCATAAATGGTTGAAGTGATTGCCTGCTGTCCGCCGTTGATGAAAACTTCGATGCTGAACCGGTCTAGCAAGATACGTAAGTCAATGGAACCATCTTCTTGTATCTGGACCGGAGCTTTAGTGATATTGTAGAAATCACCAGAGTGTCTGCCATTCATGCTGTCTGTGCGGTCCATGTAAATATATCCGTCCTGATAATAGACGTGTGTTCCATTGCCTAAAGCATCTCCAAATAATGTAATTCCGCTTTTTCCAGTTGTTGGGTAAAACTTAAGTTCTATATCAATTGTATTTCCATCTAAATCGGTATCCACCATGCCTGATACTGTTTCTTCATAGCTTTGAATGTTCGATCTATAATTTTCGATTTCTTCGATTGGGTATTGAATCAACTTGTTTTCTGCATCAAGTGTGATCACTCTTGGGATGGTCATCGCTCCTGCCCAACCATACTGGGCAGTCATCGGAGATCTGTTCCATGACTGCATCCACGCAACCATGATTCTTCTTCCTTGATCATCTACCATGGTCTGGGGCGCATAAAAATCGAATCCATAATCGATTTCCTGAATTTGATCTAAAGTCCAACCATCAAGCATTCCCGTTTGATAGTTTAAATCACCGGTAACGTAGACGGTACCATGTGTATTTCTGTGTCCTGGTATCTGTTGAGGGGACATGAGTAAAACATCAATACCATTGAGTTCAAAGATATCCGGGCATTCAAACATATAGCCTAACTTATAGATTGAATTTATACTTCCCTGAATCACGGGACCTACATATTCCCAGTCCATCAAATTGGCTGAAGAGAATAATAGAACCTGTCCGAAATTGTTGATTTGTCTGGATCCTATGACAGAATAATATAAATCGTCGTGCTTGAAAATCTTAGGATCTCTGAAATCAATAGGATTTGCGTAAAAAGGAAGATCAGATTCGTCAATCACAGGCAATCCTTCATTGAGCATTTCAAAATGGATGCCATCCTCGCTTTTGGCGATGACTTGATGTTGATAGCCAATCCAGTTTTCTGTATAGATAATATAGAGTTCTCCATCAATATCAATCGCACTGCCGCTGAAAGCTGCTCCTCCGCCTGCATCCAATACAATTGGGGCGACAGCAATCGGCAAATACTCCCACTTCACCAGATCATCGCTTTTCACATGACCCCAATGCATGGGACCCCACATGGATGAATATGGATGATGTTGATAAAAAAGGTGATATTCATCTTGAAAATAGACAAATCCGTTTGGATCATTGATCCATCCCATTTCACCCATGACATGGTAGGTGTATCTGGTTTCCGGATTGATTCTGTATTTATAAAGATTGATATAGTGCTCAGCACTCATCAATAGATCATCTGTTTTAATACCCGATCTCAACAAGACATCGTCGATGTAGGATGCATGTTCTTCATCAGATTCGATTTTCGCATCGAAATCATCGACAATGATATAACCGCTTGGGTCATGATCGGTAATTCTAATCGTTACTTCCAAATCCATAAAGGGTGTTGCATCCCAAATAACACGGGTAAAATTATCAACGAAAACAATACCGTCATAAAGCTCGGAATCCGCTGTTAACAAGACTTCATCTGTTTCATGGTTGATCAGCTCGACATAAGCATTTTCCAGGGTATTTCCGCTAATCAAAAATGAGATTTTTCCTAGACCTCCGATTTTGAATGGAGAAGATGTAATCTCTATACCTTCAGTCAAGCTCTTGGTAGATAGGAAGGCTGATCCTTCTTTCATGTACTTTCTATGACCATCATAGGTGATATCTGTACGGATCAAATCGGGTTCTTCCATGCTGGTTGTCCAACCTGTCATCCCATCTTCAAACCCGGAATTGATGATTTGATAAGGATCTGTTTTATCTTTGCATCCAAAAATCGTTAACAAAATGCCAATCACGATGATGAATATGATCTTTCTCTTCATGATTTTATTCCGCTACTCATAAAAATGAATATCATAGATTAATGCTTTCGATCCCAAACTGAAGAAACCAAAAGAACTGCCTGCCATATCATATGCTCTGGATGTCAGTGCGATCTCTTCATTGACATAGACAACTATAACAGTGCCTTCAGTCACCACTTTGATTTCCAATGTACTCAAACCACCAAAATTGAACGGTATTCTAATTTCAGAGTCCGATTGTTTGATCAAATTAGAATTGACACGATAAAACTCAATCATTTGGTTTTCTAAATCAAAATAAACGTTTAAATTGCCAAAAGAAGATTCAAAAGCATTATAGGTCAACCCAAAGTTCTTGGTATCCGTCAAATCCACTTTAAAGGTCATTTTGGTTGGTTTTTCAAGAAGTTCATCAAATAGTGCATATCCATAGCCTTGTTTCTCAGTGAACAAGAAATCATCGGTTGATCCAGATAAATTTGTATCAATAACTGTATACTCAACTTCATTGGAGAGCTTTTCATCAAGTTCTGTCAAAAGCTTGGGATGAAGCGTTCCATCTTCTGCTTGGATCAGTTCATGGGTGACAAGATGTCCGCCCCACATATAATTGCCAAAATCACGATCTAAAGTCTTAGTAGCAACCCATCCAGTCAAAATCAAACGATCTTCCATCCGTTCAATCCTTCCGGCATAAAATCCCCATCCATCAAAAAAATCTTGATCAGGAATTGTGAACCCATCCTCTAAACTTTCGGTATAACGGTAATGAACAACGCGTTGATTGCCAGTTCCCTGTGCAGAAAATGATAAATAGTAATATCCATTCACGTAAATCAGTGTTGGACATTCCATGTTATAATTTCCTTCTGTATTGCGGTAAAAGACTCCAGCGTTTGTCCAATTGATTAAATCTGTTGATATATATCTTTTAATGACTCCGCCTATATAATCTCTTGTTGTGATCAGCATCCAATATGCATCTGACGCTTCATCATAGTAGATATACGGGTCTCTGAAATCATTGACTCCACCAAAAAATCCATCTTCTGGATGTTTAGTCCAATTTACAAGATCAGTTGATGTCGCATGTTGAATCTTTTCAAAATATGGCATTTCACCACGACTGTTATGCCCTGTGTAAAATGCATGATATAATCCGTCCTTATCCTTCATGACCGAGCCTGTTCCAAGCGCTAGATCCTGAGAGGAAATGCTATTGACGTAAGGGATGACAGTTCCATGATCGGTCCATGTCAAATAATCTGTAGTTTGAAGTAAAGCGAACGGATGAAATCCGATGGTACCGCCCCNNATGTATCCGTAACTTGATTTTGGAAACAATGAAATACCTCCTTGGTCAACTGAACCCTTTTCTAGAAGTATGATTTCCTGCTCTTCAGGTTCACATGAAACCAAGAAAACAACGAGTAAAAGAATGAGTAGTTTTTTATACATTGGATTCATCACCTCCGATAACCAACTGATGAACCGTGCCTTTGAGATTTTGATTTGTGACAATCATAAAATGGATTGATTCCATGTAAACTCTTGATGTGAATGCTTCAATGCCATCATTGATAAAGATTTCGAAACTGGATGTATCAATCAGAATGCGAAGTTTGATTGAATCGTAAGAATTTCTCGATTCTTTTCTACTGAGTGCATTCGATTTGAGCTGATTGCCATCAATATAAAATTTTTTATCTTCATATCCGATTTCAAAATAGTTTTCCTGATCCTTTGGATCTGAAAACTTGATGGAAAAATGGGTATCTGTATCTTCAATCTCGAGATCAAGACATTTTTCTAAAATGATGCCCTTTTCTAATTTTCTTGATGCTTTGCGGTAAGAAATGATTTCTTCGATTGGATATTGCAAGAGTTGATGATCAACAATCTTTAATTCTCTTGGAAATGTCAAAGCGCCTTGCCACTCGTGTCCTAAATCATGGGTGACATTGGGATCTCCCCAAATTTCCATCCAACCAATCATAATGACTCGATTTTGATCATCCTTGAGTGTCTGAGGTGCATAGAAATGATGACCTGAATCGATTAAACCTTGATATTCATACTTATATTTCTTGTTTTCTATGTCGAAACGACCAATGAAATATTCACTGATGTTCCTGTTTTTTTGTTTTGTAAAATCAATGCGCGAGAATAGAAAGACATCATCATGTTCAAACTTCACTAAATCCGGGCATTCTGCCATGGAATTCTTCATGATGGGGTCTATCAATGCATCGTGAAATGTAAAAGTCTTTAAATCCTTTGAACGGAAAATTAAAAATTTTCCTTGATTATGTTCGTCTTTCGAACCTAATATCACATAATAGAATCCATTTTCGTAAAAAGGAAATGGATCTCTCGCATCTTGAATCAATCCATGTGGAGCGATTAAATCGACATCGATGATTGGTTTACTGTTCTTTTCGAAATGAATGCCGTCTGTCGTTGTCGCTAATCCTTGACGCTCGATGATCAAACCATTTTTATCAAAGTGTTTTGTATAAAAAACATGCAGCTGATCCTTATCCTTTTGATCCACAATTGCACCGCCTGAAAAACAGCCTGTTTCATCTTCTTGATCAGGAGCTAATGCAATCGGAAGGTAAGTGAATCTAACGAGATCTTTAGATACCATGTGTCCCCAATGCATGGGTCCCCAAACAGAATCATAAGGATGATGCTGATAAAAAATGTGATATTCTCCTCGATAAAAAACGAGACCGTTTGGATCATTCATCCAGCCCAATTCAGGCATGGCATGAAACATCAATCGATACATAGTATTGACCTTATGCTTGTTTTTTTCGACATATTGATTTGCTTGTGATATGGTCATCTCTAGTTCTCCTTAAATAGATTGGGGAGGAGTTGTCTCCTCCCCTTTGTTTTCTACTCTTGTCTGTAAATGGTTAAACTTGATATTTCAATCGTTACTGGTGATTCATTGGTTAAGAAACCAAATTGCATCAAAATTTCAAAATTCATGTCAAACATCAACATAGCATCCATCGTAAATGAATAGGTTGTTTCTGTTTCAGAGATTGTGATATTTTCCCAAATACGTGGATCCCATTGTCCAGATACGTTCAATCCAGCCAATCCAGTGACTTCCTTATCAGCTTTCACAGTAAATTCAATGGTATATAAACCGCCGCCTGTCAATGTGATGTCAGAGAAGAAAACCTTGTTGAACCAGTCAGTTGCTCCAAAGGATTGGATTTCATAATATAGAATGCCGTCTTCAGCATAAAGCGTGCCATATGCGCCTTCATCATTGTTGTTGAAAGTTCCCCATAGTGATTCTTCACCACCAGCAGAGAAATCAGTTAAGTCTTCTTCAGACACGGTTGATCCAGTAATTTCAAAGAACTTAAGATTGTCAATGGTCAATGTGTTTGTAGTCACTCCGTCAGCAGGCTTGCCTAATGACAATTTAATATATAAATCCGTAAGATTCATTCCAGCGATGAATGTGAACTCGAAGTTTCCGCTGCCGGATAAAGTTCCATTTTTGAAACCGGCACGAATCTGCCAATCCATAGCGATATCCTCGAAGCATAATTCGTAGAATTGATCATTAACTGTTGTATAGTCGAATACAAGTTTATATGCACCACCTGATACAACATCGAACTCAGTAGCTAAATATAAATCCATTTCCCATGGGTTTTTATCAACAGGATATGCATCCACTTGGAAATTTAGCGCGTTATTGACGTTGGTAATGGTCGCTACATGCGATTCAACACCGCGTTCGCTCCAACCAGTTGTTAAACCATCTTCAAAATCATCTTCTAAAACAAGTGTTTCGACAGTAGCTGCAGTCGCTTTGGTGATTGTAATTGAATCAATCGATAAATCCCATGCTGCTGGATTGGTGAAACCATCAAAGTTGTCACCACCGAATTGTAATAAGAATTCTGTATTTGCTGATGCCTGACCTGCTAAGAATTGAACAGTGTAGTCTGCATAATCCGTACCAACTGCCATGTTCCATTGTCCACCAAAAGGACTCCATCCAGCTTCAGCATTATTGATAATCAAATGCATTTTGACTGCTACGGAAGCTTTCATGTTTACTGTAAATGTATATGATGCACCTGATTCGATTTGGATGCCGCCTTTAAAGACTTTTGCATGCCAGTCAGAATCACCGTTTTCAGTGAGAGAAACATTTAGTTTTCCATCAACAATCGCGTGTGTGCCCACTGCAGTTTCGCCAATTGATACTTCAAAGACATTTAAATCTGTAGTAGAGAAATCATCTGCATGAATAACTTCTTCAATGACTGATGGTGTTTCAATGACTAAAATAGAATCAACAACAAGTTCAAATGCGTTTGGATTGGTGAATCCATCAAAGTTATCACCACCGAATTGAACTAAGAATTCAGTATTTACTGAGTTTTCAGTTGCTAAAAATTCAAGTGAATAATCTTCAAATTCAGTTCCAACTTCAAGATTCCATGCTCCAACGAATGGGTTCCATCCAGCATCCGCATTATTGATAATATAATGCAGTTTGATGGTTTCTGAAGCCTTCATGCGGATAATGAATTCATACGTATTGCCTTTTTCGATTTGAATTTCATTCTTTGTCAGTTTCGCATGCCAGTCTGAATCACCATTATTGGTAACATCAATGGACAAGACGCCCTTTGCTGCTTCGAAACTACCAACTGCTGTTTCAGCGAATCCGACTTCAAATCCATTGAGATCAGCTGCACCTTCAACAAAATCATAATCATAATAGACAACTTTTTCACTGACAACAGGAAGAACAGTCAATGTTGCATATTCTTCAACCACTTCACCATCACTGTCTTCAACAGTGTAAGTGAAATAATAGTCACCAGTTTCAGTTGGTGTAACAACACCAGCTGTAATCGTCAAAGCCGGAATAGAAGTCACGATGATTGAACTTGTCAAATCGCCATCTTCTGTATCACTTGCTGTTACTCCCTCAAGCGCATCCCATGGTTGACCAAGATCAATATCAACTTCTGCTTGCACGCCACTGATTGTGGGTGCTACATTTTCTACTACTGGTTCTTCTTGACATGCCACGACAAAGAGAACCGCTAAAGCCATTAAAAACACTGATAAAATTTTTCTCACTTCATTTTCTCCTTTATATGATTTAAATTTAATATGGATAACCTTGAGATCATATAGATCACAAGGGGAATTCCGAAGACTAACACAAAGATATATTGAATAGACAGATACATGAACACAACCAATAAACTCATCGATAAGATATAATTAATGATTCCACCGAAGATCAACATGATGCTGTTATAAATCAATTCTTTAAACTTGACATTCATGTTGGTAATAATCGTTGGGCTGTAGATCAATACCGTCAACCCGATCCATAACATGATATAGCTGAATATCTTGATGATGATATCAAGGAACGCGATTTCTGTTTCAAGCCACAACAGATTGATGAACGCAAATCCGAAGATTATCAGTAAGAATAAAGTAAGTTGACTAACAATTCTCAAATTTTCTTTGATATTGATGAAAATAGATCTTAAACTTCTGCTGTGCAAGTCTGTTTCCACATATTTCTGATAACCAACCCAAAGCGGAATAAACGGGATAATCAATAGAAGTGACAGATTCAAGATTACAACAGAAATGATATAGTCAAATACTATATTGCCAATCGTATCCAGTTTCTTCAATCTCATCGCCTTCTATCTTATGACATGCGGTCATATGCGTCTTGATAAATCTCCAATGCAGTATTTAAACCTATTTCATTGAGTGTTGATAGGAATGTATTGTATTCGGATTGTGTCAATCCGCCGTCTTTCAACCAAATCGTTTGATTCTGATACAAGTAATCACTGATATTCTGTTCTATGCGCGCAAGTCGGTTGATTTCTTCCAATGTATAGGATAACAAGGGAATCGGCTCTGCGCCTGGGTATACAAACGGAACAGCAACTAAAGCAAGTCTTTCCAATCTGAGTCTGGCTCTTGGTTCCATGTTGACAAC
>DOYO01000011.1 GCA_003518475.1 Acholeplasmataceae bacterium | reverse complement strand
CGGTTCAAACCAATCACATCAGCAAGCTGTGCGACTTTGTTTTCTGCTGCTCCAACCCATTCGACGATCATCAAAGGTAGATCTGTGAGTGTACGTGCATGAAGAAAGATGGGTTTGAAATAAGAAAGTGCGCCACTCTCGTGGGTATTTGCTTCATTGGCTATGGAAATCATCACGACAGAAGGATGGTTTTGATCACGATGAATCAGTTCAGTGATTTGGTTTTTATGTGTTTCCATGGTGGATTCATCGACGGTCCCAGGAACGAAGACAGGTCTTGGACTCCAGAAGTTTAAACCGACAGCTGGTAATTCATCAATCACTAAAATACCATATGCATCCGCTAAATCTAGCATCTCTTCTGAATAGGGATAGTGGCTTGTACGGAAGGAATTGGCATTCATCCACTTTAGGAGTTCAAAATCACGGATGTTGTGAGCGGATAGGGATGCTTTACCGATGGTGATGTGGTCTTCATGCATGCCGAAGCCTTTAAAGTATACAGGATTTCCGTTTAATAGGAATTGATCGTTCTTCACTTCAATGTCACGAATACCGAATTGTTCTTTCACCTGATCATGAGGAGTTTTAGCGATAAGTGTATAAAGATTACCCTTGCCGATATCCCATAACATCGGATTGGTGATGGTTGCTTCACCTTTTGAATCAGTACCTTCATAAACTAGAATACCTTCGGGATTCATGATCTGAACTGTCATGGAAGTCGAACGTGTTACGACTTCATAGAAGACTTTGGCGGTCTTTCCATGCCCCTTGGTAGATATCTTTACATCTTGAATGGAAATGTTTGGTATCGCGTAGAGATGGACATCCCGGTGAATGCCTGAGTAGTTAAAGAAATCATGATTGCTTTTTTGAACTGGCTTACCATTTTCGATTATAACCTCACCAATCGGAAGTGATTCAAAATCAAGCCTATTATCGAGTAGAACGGACAAGCGCACTTCATCCTTTTTGGCGAAGCTTGATGGAATGATGAGATCAATGGGTAGAAAACCACCCAAGTGAGAAGCTTGAAGCACACCGTCTAAATAGATGGAAGCACGATTGCCAGCGGCACCGATGCGTAGATGAATTTCTTGATTTTCCATTGTTTTTGGAATGGCGAACACATACTCGTAACAAACCAATCCAACATGATCTCTAATGGATGGGTCCGTATAGAGATCGTTATAGCTTGCCGGCACGGCAACCTTTTTTGGATTATTGAGGGCTTGATTTGGAATGTAGGTATTGCTGACTAAAGAAAAATTCCAGATTCCATTCAGTGAAATCGCAGTTCGAAACATATTGGTTACAGGACGTAGCATGTTATCCCTCCTTTGGGTGTGTCATCATCATCATATCATAGAACGATAAAGCATTCAATAAACCTAAAATATTCACTTGTTTACGAAGGTCGAATACGAATCTATAAACTCGATTCAAACACTGTATTTTTTATAGATTCGTAAGTTTTATCCTTATAAGTGAAATAACACACAAGCGTATGTTAACCCGTATTTTCCTTTATATGGTAAAGTGAATTGTACAACAATGACGCTATTTTCATCCATATTCAACAGAGGAGACTTATCTATATGAAAATGTTCAATAGAAACACCATATTCAAAGTATTCACTTTATTCCTATTCATTGGATTGTTATTGACAATCATTGGGTGTAAAAAAGTGGAAGATATTCCTTATGAAGGGGAGAGCATGAGTTATGAGCTTCCCGTACTCAATTACACATATGATTCACTCGCACCATATATCGATGCAGAAACAATGGAAATCCATCACACCAAGCATCATCAAAGCTATACCAATAATTTGAATGCAGCCCTTGAACTCCATCCTGAACTTCAAATCCCTATTGAAGAACTGCTTGCAGATCCATCTTTAATTCCATCTGACATCCGCACAACCATCATCAACAATGGAGGTGGATATTTCAATCATGCGTTATATTTCAGTATTTTAATGATCAATAACGGAGAAACACCTACAGGTAATTTAGGATTGGCGATCGATATCGCATTCAATTCATTTGATGACTTTAAAGAAGCATTCACAACTGCAGCAGCAACCCGCTTTGGAAGCGGCTGGGCATGGCTCATTGTTACTAATGAAGGATTGAAAATCGTATCGACAGCAAATCAAGATACACCTTTAGATCAAGGAACACCCATTTTAAATATTGACGTTTGGGAACATGCTTATTATTTAAACTATCAAAATAGACGTGCTGATTATATTGAAGCATTCTTTCATGTGATCAATTGGGATAAGGTAGCGGAGTTATATGAAGATTCACTATGACTTTAATAAGATGAACACAGTATAGATCATTTTAGATATTCATGCCTTTCCAACTTGCTAAGTTGGATAGGCTTTTTTTTATTTAGTTCCGTTGTGGTTGATATACTACCTAATGATTCATCGATTTTTCTTGAGTGTCTTTCTCAATTTTACCAATTATATCGAGTAAAATAGAGATATGTTGATGAACTTAGGTTTATATATAGGAGAATTTTTATGTCCAATTGGAAAAAGTTAGTTGCTACCTTCATGATCAGTCAAACCGTATCATTACTAGGATCCATGCTCGTCATGTATTCGATGATGTGGTATGTGACATTAAATACACAATCCGGAGTGATGATGACCATCATGGTCTTATGCTCATTTATTCCTGCTTTATTGCTTTCCCCATTCGCGGGTGTTTGGGCGGATAAACTGAATCGAAAAAAGTTAATGATTATTGCAGATTTGACGATTGCTGCAGTGACATTGCTCATTGCAGTATTGTTTTTTATGGGAATCAGAGACCTATGGATTATTTTTGTTGTCACTGTTGTGCGATCATTTGGACAATCTGTGCATCAGCCAGCTGTCTCAGCTGTCTATCCACAGATTGTACCTAAGGATAAACTCTTAAAGGTCCAAGGTATTGCACAGGGCATACAATCAACCTCAATGATTTTAATGCCTTTGCTTGCTGGTTTACTGCTTGCAGTCACATCCATAGAACTGATTTTCTTCATTGATGTGGTTACTGCAGTGATTGCTGTATTCATCTTAGTGAGTTTTGTTCAACTTCCAAAACATGAAGCAGAACTGCAACAACAAGAAATTACCTATTTTAAAGATATGAAAGAAGGACTTAAGTATTCATTCACACATCCA
>DOYO01000133.1:3576-7844 GCA_003518475.1 Acholeplasmataceae bacterium | reverse complement strand
TGAAGCCCGATGGAGGGTTCATCTAAGACATATAAAACGCCAGTCAGCTTAGATCCGATTTGAGTTGCGAGGCGGATACGCTGAGCCTCACCTCCGGATAAGGTTCCAGCAGTTCTGGCTAACGTCAAATATCCCAAGCCGACATCCTGTAAGAATGTAAGTCTGGAAATGATTTCTTGAAGTGCGAGCTTCGCGATTTGTTGTTGTTCTCTATTCAATTTGACATTTTGCAAAAATGTAATCGTATCATCAATGGAGAGTCTGGTCAGCTGGTCCATGTTGAATCCGCCAATCTTTACAGAAAGGGCAGCTTCGTTCAGTCTTGCTCCATGGCAGACTGGACATTCGCTATCGGTCATGAAATTTTCAATCCATGATCTGATCCATTCGCTTGTCGTTTCTCTGTATCTTCTTGTGAGATTGACAATCAAGCCTTCATACTTGGCAACCTTTTCATGAATCCTGCCCGATGATGACTTCAAACGGATATGAATCGGATCTGATGTTCCATAGAATACCTTTTTCATATCATCTTTAGTCAATTCCACAATTGGAACATTCATATCGATATTATATTGCTTGCACATATGCTCAAGCTCTTGTGAACTTAAGTTATCTGTGTCGTTGTTCTTATAAGGCAATAATCCACCATCATTCAAGCTTCTGGTAGGGTCAACAATGAGCATTTCTGATATTTCCATTTTAACACCTAAGCCGTTGCAATAAGGACAAGCGCCAATCGGTGTATTGAAAGAGAACAGTCTTGGTTCAAGTTCAGGAATGGTGAAATCGGTACTGCCGCATGAATAGTTTTGACTGAAAGAAATCATCTCTTTATCATTGACTAAAACACGCGCTTTACCTAAAGCAATCTTTGTAGCAAGCTCCAATGAATCATAGAGTCTGCTTCTTAACCCTTCCTTGATGATCAAGCGATCAATCACGATAAATAAATCGTGATTTTTATTCTTATCTAATTCTGGCATTTCTTCTAATAGAATCATTTCTCCATCAAGATAAGCTCGGGTGAAGCCTTCCTTCATGTAGTTATCGGTCAGTCTCTTTTGAGTGCCCTTCTGTCGTTCAATCACTGGAGCCATGACAACAATTCTGTCTCCTTCTGGAAGATCAAGAATGCGGTTTGTCATTTCTTCAACGGACTGCTTCGCCAAAGGCTCATCAGTTCCTGGACAATANNGGATTGTTCGAAGTCGTTTTCTGGTCGATTGCAATCGACGGGGAAAGACCTTCGATGCTATCGACATCCGGTTTTTCAAAGTTACCTAAAAATTGACGTGCATAGGAACTTAAAGATTCCATGTAACGACGTTGACCTTCTTGATAGAGGGTATCAAACGCTAAGGAAGATTTACCGCTACCAGAAATACCCGTCATGACGACAAGTTTATTCTTTGGAATGTCAATATCTATGTTTTGTAAATTGTTTTCTCTGGCACCGCGTACCTTAATAAAGTCCATCTACCATTGTCCTAAAGGTCTCTTCGTCAATGACTTTGACGTTAAGCTCATTCGCTTTCTTTAACTTGGAGCCCGCATCCTCGCCAGCAACAACATAATCAGTTTTAACACTGACAGATGAACTGACTTTCCCGCCTAATTTTTCAATCAGGTCGGAGGCTTGGTCTCTTGTATATATGTTCAGTTTGCCCGTAAGGACAAAGGTCTTTCCATTAAATGCATGTTCTATTTGTTCACCCTTCAAATAAGTCATGTTCAGTCCAAGATCTTGAAGTTCCTTGATCATCTCAACATGATGGATATCTTGGAAATAAGAAACAATGCTTTCTGCAATCATTTCGCCAATATCCGGGATGCTATTCAACTCTTCGATTGTCGCCTGCATCAATAGATCCATGGTAGGAAAATGCTTGACCAAAGACTTCGCGACTTTAGCGCCGACATGCTTGATACCCAGTCCAAAGAGGAGCTTATCAAAGCTTTGAGTCTTGCTGGCTTCAATGGCGTTAATCAGTTTATAAACCTTCTTATCACCAAATCCGGGTAAATCCGTAAGTTCTATAGAATACTCTTTAAGTTTATAAATATCAGGTATTCTTGTTAAATATCCCAAATCATGAAGAGTTTCAACAACCTTTTCTCCCAGTGTGTCGATATCCATCGCCACACGGCTTGCAAAGTGAATCAAACTGTTGATATTTCTTCCAGGACACTCAGGGTTGCTGCAATAATGATCAGCTTCTCCTGCTTTTCTAATCAAATCAGAATCACAAACGGGACATTTTTCCAACATCTTAAAAGGTGTTTGATTGGTTCTCTTGGATAAAACAACTTCGATGACTTCAGGAATGATTTCTCCTGCCTTATGCACCAAAACCGTATCCCCGATTCGGATATCTTTTTCTAAAACATAATCCTCATTATGGAGTGTTGCCCTTGCAACTGTTGAACCTGAGATGAACACAGGTTCAAGCTCGGCAACCGGTGTGACAACACCTGTTCTACCAATCTGGAAGGTAATATCTTTGAGTAGTGTTTCAACCTGTTCAGCTTGAAACTTATAGGCTGTCGCCCATTTAGGAAACTTGGAGGTATAGCCAATGGTTCCATATAGTTCAAATTCATTGACCTTGATGACGACACCGTCGGTATCGTAGGGTAACGTTTTTCTTAAGATATCATAATTATTGATTTGCTCAATCAACGTATTGATTCCAAAGACAAGCTGATAATTCGGGTTCACTCTGAATCCCAAATGTTCCAGGAGTTCAAGCGCTTCTTTTTGAGTGCTGACATACTTATTCGCATCAACAATGGTATAGGCATATAAATCTAGATTTCTTTTTGCTACAACCTTGGGATCTAATTGTCTGATGGTTCCAGCAGCTGCATTTCTAGGATTGGCGAACAATGCTTCATCATTAGCAAGACGTTGTTCATTCACTTCCTTAAAGCTCTTGTGCGGCATATATATCTCACCACGGACTTCGATATCGATGGGTTGATTAAGTTTTAAAGGAAGACTCTTGATTGTCTTCGCATTGCTTGTGACATCTTCACCGGTTGTTCCGTTTCCACGTGTGGCGGCGCGAACAAAAAGTCCTTTTTCATAAGTAAGGGAAACAGCCAGTCCGTCAATTTTAAGTTCAGTGACAAAGCTGTAGATACCAACTGCTTTTTTAATTTTATCGTCGAATGACCTGAGTTCATCTGCATTGAAGACATTGGATAAACTCATCATCGGAACCGCATGTTCAACCTTCACGAAAGATGACAAAATAGATCCGCCAATCTTTTCTGTTGGCGAATCGTTTTCTTTATATTCCGGATATTGTTCTTCTAAGCTAATCAGTTCTTTCATCATGGAATCGTACTCATAATCAGTGATTGTAGGACGGTCCAGGGTATGATAATCGAAGTTTGCTTGGTTGATGATTTGGATTAATTCTAACATTCTTTGCTTGATATTCATGTGATTTCACCCACTGTTATTATACCATTAATTTCGCTATTTTTGATGGTTTTCAACCCACTTTCAGAAATAAAAACAGATGATGTAAAAGTATGGTAAAGCGTATCTTTTTGAATGGATGAAAAATATAGATGGTCTCTTGCGCGTGTCATTGCTACAAACATCAGTCTTCTTTCTTCATCGAGTTCCCACTGCCTGTTGTCATGTGATGAAGGGAGAACACCCATTTCTAATCCAATGATGATCACTGCATCAAACTCCAAGCCCTTCGCCTTATGGATGGTCATCATTTGAATTCCATGCTTCTCATCGTTGTTGTTTTCATCGAAAGTTTGAAAAACAACATCTAGTTCTCTCATTCTTTTTTGAAGTTCATAAGAGCGTTGGTGATTGCGGTAAAGAACCGCAATCTCTTCGCTCTTTATTTTGAGTTTTTGAAGTTTATATATTAAAGCTATCAGTTGTTCAGCTTCATCAATTTCATTTGAAAACTGGATGCTGTATACCTTCTGGATACCTACATGATTGGGAATCAACTCATTTCTGTATCTTCTATTATTTCGCTTAATCAGGCGGTTTGCATGATATAAGATAGTTGGAGAAGATCGATAGTTTATAGAGAGTGTGTAAAGCTTGGCTTGATAGTCTTTGATGTATTGATTGATGATTTGACTGCTCGCCCCTCTAAAGGCGTAAATGCTTTGATCGGGATCACCTACAGCGAGTACATTCGTATTTTTCCTAATTAAAAGTTTTAAAAGTTCATACTGCAAATGATTGGTATCTTGAAACTCATCGATGAAGATATAAGCATAGC
>DOYO01000133.1:1395-3497 GCA_003518475.1 Acholeplasmataceae bacterium | reverse complement strand
TTTGGTAACAAAACTGGTGAAATGTATGGATATGAACCAATGAATTGTTCACGCGGTCCTTCATCTCAAAAGATGCTTTTCTTGTAAATGTTATGGCGAGTATTTGACTGGGTTCTACTCCGTTTTCAATTAAATATTTAATTCTTTCAACAATGACTCTCGTTTTCCCGCTTCCTGCTCCGGCCAACAAAAAAAGAAAGCGTTCGTTTGAATAAACCACTTTCTTTTGTTCTTCATTTAAGATCATCTCATCACCCATCTTATCATAGGTGAAATTTTTCAATAATGCTTTATTAAATCGTCAATTGTTTCTTTCTAAAGATTAGTATCCCCGCTGCGAATAAAACAACAATCATTCCGATAAAGAATAGATTGATCCAAAGCATGGATTGACCCCTCACAAGCTCCAGCGGATCATAAAGTCCATATATGGATAGATCCTTCAAAATCCTCGCATCCGCAGACGCTCCACCGAGCATGTTCATCAATAAAAACATAATTGTCACACCTGATCCGAGACCAACAGAGTACTTTGCATCTGAGAAAAGACATGAGAAGAAAAAAGTAATCATGATCACTGCCATATTCAATAACATGGTTGTGAGATTGAGCAGGAAGAATGCATGCACATCCAGTGAACCCGGTAACATCATTGCACAAACTCCAACACCCGTAGCGAAAACGAGTGTAAACAATGCGAACACTGAAACAAGTGCATAAACACCTTGTGTGATGATGATTTTAGTTCTGGATAGCGGGGTAGATAGTAAGAATGAGAATGATCCGTCATCGACCATTTTGGCAACCAATCGGTTGCCTAAAATAATGCAGTAGACCAAGGGGAACCCGACCATCAACATACCATACAACCAACTTGCTAAATATTCGACTAGATTGGTGACGATTCCTGCAAACCCCATCGCATTCAGCAATTCAGTTGGCATTAATTCCAGCATGGACATCAAAGCATCAATATCATTTGGATCAAACATGGATGCCATCATCACGAGATACATCGCTAGAACTGCATAAAAGATAATAAAAAGCTTGTAATTTCGTTTTAAAGTCTTAAAAAATAATGTCATGCTCATCTAGATTTCACCTCGCCGCCATAATACTGCATAAAGACATCTTCAAGCGTTTGATTAATCTCATGAAATTCAAGAATGGTGAACTGTGATAATACCTTGAAAAATTGATCAATCGTATCTCCAGTCACATAAACTCTAATCAGATTATTGAGTTGTTCTTCTGCTTCAAACCCTTTTTGTTTCAACAATTCAACAGCTTCTACATGATTTTTAACTTTAAAATCATATCCATTTCTTTGTGTGCTCTTTAATGTATGCACATCAGACTTTACAACAATTCTACCTTCCTTGATAATAATGACATTATCACAGGTCTTTTCAACTTCTTCAAAGATATGGCTAGACATCAAAATGGTTTTCCCTTTTTTCTTTTCCTCTAAAATCAATTCTATGAATCTATTTTGCATGATGGGATCTAATCCGCTTGTCGGTTCATCTAAGATATAAACATCTGGATTGTGCATGAACGCGGATACGATTCCAAGTTTTTGTTTCATACCCTTTGAAAACTTCTTGATCTTCCCTGAAGGATCAAGTTCAAATAAATCCAATAATTCCTTTTGTCTTGTTGTATCCTTTATCCCTCTTAAATCTTGAAGCATCTTTAAAAACTCATCCCCGTTCATATCATCAAAAAAAGAAATTTCACCAGGAATATATCCCAAACTCTTTTGAATCCTTGTGGCATCCTTGAAGCAATCCAATCCATCAATCAAACAAATCCCTTCATTAGGAACCATAAATCCCAAGAGTGCACGAATGGTTGTTGTTTTACCTGCTCCATTTGGACCAAGATATCCCATCACTTCACCCTTCTTCACAGAAAAACCAAGTGAAAAAACACCTTTTCCGCTTGGATATTTCATTGTCATATTCTTGACTTCAATCATCATCGGCCTCCGTTATGCATCTAATGAAAACTAAAATATGTGATTACCTAAAGATATTATACAACCACAAGATGAAAAGAGAGAAAAAAAGAAGGAGTTACCTTCTCAATGTTCAAGACTT
>DOYO01000133.1:0-1196 GCA_003518475.1 Acholeplasmataceae bacterium | reverse complement strand
AGAAACATGTAACTAAAACATAAAGAAACCGTGATTAAGGCCGTTAACCAGCCACTGTAGCTACTTGTTAAAGGAAAGTTAAAGAGTCTGGCGATCATGAATATAACAAATGCGATACCAACAAATGCATACTGGATTTTTATTGCTGTCTTTCTGTCACTTAAGTTAATCGTTGAATATTGTTTATACCCAATCGGTAGTACTGTCTCAAATCCCTTGTTGCTTTTCATTGTCTAGTTTTCCTCTATTTTCTGATTTTTCTAAGTGATGGGTGGCTTTCTAAAATCTTTTTGATGCCATGAGGCATTGCGAATGCGATGGTCGCGATATCATCATCGATACGAACAACAATCCCTCTTCCAAAGACGCTATGCTCAATTTGATCCCCGGTCTTCAATAAATGAGATTCCGTTGGTGCTTGATAAATCGTCTTCGGTTCATCAACTTTGACTTTAGATTCTTGAATGAATCTGGATGGATAGCTATACCTCATGGAACCATAGACCATGCGCTGGTCAGCATAACTGAAATATAATTTTTGTTTCGCTCTGGTAATCCCTACATAAGCGATTCTTCTTTCTTCTTCCATATCCTGCGGATTCATGAGTGATCGATCGCTAGGAAATATATTTTCTTCCATAACGACCATGAAGACGACTCTGAACTCAAGTCCTTTGACCTGGTGGATGGTTGCAAGTTTCACATGATCAAAATCGGTAACATCCTTATCAATATCAGAATATAAAGCGATTTGATCTAATTGCTGTGTTAATCTTTCCAAGAATGATCCTTCGTAATAGATGTCTCCTCTGGTGAAGACTGTTTGAAGTTCCTTTAAGTTATTGATGCGGTCATCAGAGATTTCATCGCCTTCCGCTTTAAGCATGTCCACATATCCGGTCTTCACCATCAAATAAGGCATGATTTGAGACATGTCAACCATGTCTCCAAAATCTTGATTCATTTCCATAATCAATTTCTTAAACTCTAGTAAGCTATGTTTGGCTGCTGGTGTCAACTCAGTATACTCAATGGACTCAAACATGGATACGCCAAGTTCCTTCGCTCTAAGTTCAAGCTTTTGCAAGCTGACTAAACCAACTGCACGTTTAGGAACGTTCACAATTCTTTTGAAATAGAAGTCCTGGTTTGGATCGAGAATGACTCTGATATACGCCAAAGCATCCTTGATTTCT
>DOYO01000033.1:3364-3507 GCA_003518475.1 Acholeplasmataceae bacterium | reverse complement strand
TTCATGCGCTGTGGGAAGAACCATGTATTGACAGACTGGCTCGCTTCAGGGAATAATACTAACGTCAGTTCAGCTGAAGGCAGATAGGAGAGTGCTGCGAAGGTCGCAGTAATGAGGAAGACAACAATATAATTGATGATACT
>DOYO01000033.1:0-3295 GCA_003518475.1 Acholeplasmataceae bacterium | reverse complement strand
AACATGCTGGTGACTGCTTGAGGATCATAAGGCTGGAATGCATGGATGGTGGGTGTGTTGAACACCTGTCTCATGTTTCTTAGGTTGGGATTGCCATAAATACGTTCAATCTCAACTTCAGAACTATCAGGAATGGTTGGGAGTCCCTGCTTCTCTAAGCCTGAATTGACAAAGATGTGAGATTCTAAAGCCCATCTCATATCAGATAATGAATATCCGGATGGTGCGCTTGTATTGATTGGGTTTCTGAATGCTCCTTCATCATATAAGGCGTAATCAGTTCCCATATTGCTCTTGGAGAAGGTGATGCTGGAGTTGATGGATAGGACATAACCGCTGATGAAGACGGAATGAACCTTGCTCACCCCTCCGTTATTGACAGATTCCTGACCGAAGTGCACTGCAGCTTGATAAGCGGCGTTTCCGCCTGCGGAATGGCCGGTGACTCCGATTCTATCTTTATCGACATAAGGGTATACTTCATCATTGTCATAAACATAATTAATGATGTCAAATGCGCCGTATCCTTCGATGGTGGCGATTGCTCCCCCCTCGATGCCTTGGCTGCTTGATGAATCGCCTTGGCTATATGGATCGATATTGATGACGACATATCCTCTACGAGCAAATTCCAATGCGATATGGCTCTGCGTCTCTCTGCTGCGCTGAAAACCCGCAATCACAATAATCAAGGGAGCCTTGTTGTCTTCACTTGCAGAAGATGGAACAAAGAGATCATAAACAACAGTTTGCTCATCCCTCGCAGCAAAATAAACCGTTTCAATAGAAACATTTCCAAAGTCACTCTGGATGAGGGATGCGATGAATTGGGATATGAAGATGATTAATGTTAAGATAACTGTCCAAATACCAGCTTTACCTAATTTACTCATAATTCTTTTTAATATCTTATTTTTTTCGGGTTTCATATCGATTTCCTTTGTGTAAGCGTTATCTCGACTCTATTATATCAAAGAAAAAAGCGATTTCTCGCTTCTCATGTTTTCATTTTTTTATATGCTATAAATATTTTTTATACCTGTTTGAAATCTCTTAGGAAATTGATGAAGTCAAGTGCGCCTAAATGGAGCTGCGCTTCCTTTTGCCAGATCAAACCAATCTTTAAAGTGAGCTTGTTAGTAAATGAGATTCCAACGATGGAGTCATCATTTATATCAACAAGCTCCTTCATCAGGAATGCTCCACCAGCGTTCATTTTCACGAAGTTTCTGATGACAGATAACTGAGATGAAATCAAAATGATTTTTGGATCTGCTTGGACTTCCTGGTACATCTTATTAATCAATTGATTTTGAAAGAATCCTTCCCTAAGCATGATGATTGACTCATTCTTGATATCTTCAATGATGAGTGATTCTTTTTTAGAGATTGGATTATCCCTGCTGACACAGTAAAGGAGTTCTGTTTCCAAGATATCTTCTTTTTCATAATGCTCATTCGCGTTATCATTCAGAATGGAGAACCCAATATCTAATGTCTTATTCTGTATCTTCTTTCTAATCGTTAAAGATCCTTCTTCCCAGATTTCAAACTTAGCATCTGGATGAAATTGCATATATTGACTATAGATCTTAGGGAAGAGAAACGATCCGATCATTGGAGGCACTCCAATTCTGATCGTATATTTACTTTGAGCTAAATCCTTTAGGTCCTTATCCAGTATTTCATAAGCATTGAGGAGCTGTTTCGCCTTCTCATAGAAAAACTCGCCATCTTTAGTTAAAGTCAAACCATGGTTCTTCCGTTCAAAGAGTCTTAAGTTATAGCTTTTTTCAAGCTGGTTGATTGCTGTGGATAAAGCAGGTTGGGTCACGAATAAGGATTTGGATGCTGCAGTGAGTGATCCGCTTTCGCATACAGCGATGAAATATTTCATTTGGAGCAGTGTCATGTTATGGGTTCCTTTGAATAAGTGATGCCTTACGTTAATCTTATCACAAATTGACATAGATTTGATGAATATTCAAGTTTCCTGCTTTCCTTAAAACAGGGGGAGCATGATAAAACAAAGAAAACAAAAACGATTCAGCCTGAGGCGGAATCGTTTTGTCTAGTTTTAGATGTTTTTATGAATGAGCATGACATGATTCAATCATATTCCTACTCATTTGATACATTTCAATCAATTCTCCATTGTTAATCATCTCGATGATTTCATCAGCTTCTTCTACTTGGCTCCAATCATAGGATAGCTTGATGCCAAATCTTCTTTTTTCACTCTGTTCAGTTAAAGAACCATCATGTGCATCTGCGGTATGATTAGGTTTTGTTAAATAGAATTCGAAACTTATTGAGTTTTCATTAACTTCGATTTTATAATGGAATGTTTGTTTCATTTGAATCATCTCGATTTCTTTTAAGACTTAATTCGGATTTCTCCACTCACTGAAACACTGCGTAGAATGTTAATCGGTGTTTTGATTTTATTGATGATGTCGCAATCTCCGCTTACAGATTTGAACTTCACAGATTGGATATAAAATTCTTTGGCATCTAGATCACCACTGACTGTATTCATGTTGAATGTATCAGCTTTAGAATCTTCAATCTTCGCATCTCCAGAAACGGTAGAAAGGGAGAAGTCAGATTTGATGTTCACTTGCTTAAGATTTGAATCTCCTGATACCATGGATATCACTAGGTTAGTGATGGAAAGATCGCTTGCTTTTAAATCTCCTGATACGGTATTCCAACGGGCATCTTCAAACGTTGAATTCTTGATTTCACAATCACCACTGGTCGTGTTGATTGTGAAGTGAGTGATTTCTAGGTTTTGTAGGGTGAAGTCTGAGGATACGCCATGCTGGTTGCATTCCTTGAAATCAAGTGCTTTGGGGACTTCAATGATAAATTTCATTTCATCAGATTGAAGTCTCATGAAGGATAGTCCTCTTGATTTAGGAGCTTCAATGAAAAGTTCACCATTCTTATAACTGATTTCATACTTTTCAATATTTACTCTTCCTTTATAAAGAATACGAATCTGATCATTTGTTGAAGGTTGAACAACTAAATCTTCGGATACAAGTTTTACAACTAGAGTAAGACTATCTTTATTTGGGGTATATGATTTCCATACCTGATATTGATCGCTTTCCACTCTTGGAGCATCATCACGATCTGATCCTTCAGATAGTTCCTCAGCAAGCATCACCGGATCCCCAAATCTCAAAATAACATCAGACTCAGAATAACCTTCTTGAAATGCTTGATCAATCATTTCCTGATGATCCTTGATGATTTCTTCAATTTCTGAATCACTTATGTTCCTCTT
>DOYO01000029.1 GCA_003518475.1 Acholeplasmataceae bacterium | reverse complement strand
TTTTTATGTTTAGCAACAAAAAAGGGGTCATAGGAAGCCCCTTTTCTATGTGAAACTTATTTGCCTTGTCTGCCAGTGCTGCTGCCAGTACAATTTTGATTGTTATTCTGATTGCCATTTCTGCCACCGTTTCTGAAGCGGTTTTGGATTGCATTTGCGACATCGCCGCAAACACCAGCAATCCGATCACGTGAGAAAGCTCTTAAGTGATTTTCTGAAGCATTTAACAAGAGTTCGAAAACTGATTGGAGATCTTCAGGAAGACCTTCTTGACCTAGAAATACTTGATACATTGCGATATTCAATGTTTCTGCTTCAATGCCTGTTGCCAATGCGCTTGAAATGGATTCTGGGAGCACAACAAATTCTGATGCATTATTCACAGGAACTTCAATACCATAAGCTTCAAACAAAGGTAATAACAGATCAATATGTGTCTGTTCAGCTAAAATGATCTTGCTGAAAGGTTTAATATTGCCATAAGCATCTATAATCGCTTGATAGGTAGCTTGAGCAAGATACTCATCTTCGATTGCTGCGACGAGCATTTCTTCAACCGTATAAACCTGATCTGAACTGACTGTCAATGTGCTGTAACCTTCACCGTCATCATAAACAGATGCCGCATTCACTCCAATTCCAATAAAAATAAAACTTCCTACGACCAATCCTATAACTGCCAATACCATCAACTTAACCTTCATTTTGAATGCCTCCTTGTTTGTGGATTCGTATAGTATACTGTTTGATGTCTATATTTATTGGTAAATAATAACAAAATATGTAAATTGAACAAATTTTTTCCAATACAAGACGTTCGTTGTTTGTATACTACATGAAAAGAGATATAATTTAAGTAATCAAGAGGTGCATCATGGGAAGAAAGTTCTTAATCAAGTTCATCTTGCTGTTCATCATCTTCTTTGGAGTTACTTCCACTTTTTTACTTTCTGGTCAAAGGGATTTTAATCAACGTTATGAACTTCTTTATCAGGTGGAAGATGAAGATCAAGCACTGGCTATTTCTAAAACTTACGACATTGCACTCTCCTCTGTTTCTGATTACGGGATTGCATCTTATGAAGTACAGACATACCAACAATATGAGTCATTAAAATCATTGGGCTTTGTTGATAATTCTTCATCATCAGTCATCCAAGGTAAGTTTGATACGACAACTGACCCCTATTACAATACGCAATACGCGATTGAACTGATGAAAATTGATTTGGCTTGGACAATCACGGAAGGGAATGCCGATGTTTTAGTCGCCATCATCGATACAGGAATAGATACCGATAATCCCGAGTTTTCAAATAGATTATCTGCTTTATCTTATAATGCGAAAACCGAGCAGATAGGACTTTCCTATGTAGAAGATGATACCGGGCATGGAACCAATGTAGCAGGAGTCATCGGTGCGAATAAAGATAACAGCATCGGTATCGCAGGCATTGTTCAACTAAGCCAGCTACTCATCATCAAGGCGAACAATCCAGATGATCCTGCAACGCCGGAGAATGAGGAAGAAAGTTTCTCCGATTCCACCATTATTGAAGCCATTTATTATGCTGCTGATCGAGGAGCAGATGTAATCAATTTGAGTTTAGGTGGTTCATCTATCAATCCTTTGATGCAAAATGCCATCAATTACGCTTATGATCGTGACGCGATCATCATTGCTGCAAGCGGGAATGATGGAACCGCTGAGGTTTTTTATCCAGCATCCTATAATCATGTCATTTCCGTAGGAGCTGTTGATGATACCAATACAATCTGGAGTTTATCGAATCATAATGCATTCGTTGATATTGCTGCCCCAGGAGTTCAAATTGTAACGACAGATGTAGATAATCTTTATGGTTATGCTACAGGAACATCATTATCCGCCCCTCAAGTGACTGGAGTAGTTGCTTTAATGAGGGGATACCTGACTACTTATACGATTGATGAGATTATTGACCAGCTATTCCAAACTGCAATCGATAAGGGTGCTGTGGGAAGAGATGATTATTATGGATATGGAGTGATTGACGCTTATCAGGCAGTGCAGTTCCAATACGTGACGATTACCTTTGATACAGATGGAGGGACAATCATCAGTCCGATTGTCGTGCAATCCAATCAAATTTTTTCTGTAGCAAACCCTGTGAAAACAGGCCACACCTTCGCAGGGTGGTACACCGAAAGTACGTTTACAAATCTGTTTGTCATTGGAACAGATACGACAAATATTAGTCTGACACTCTACGCAAAATATATTCCAAACACCTACACCATCACATTTGTTACTGAAGGTTCGGCAGTTAATCCGATTTCAGCAACCTATGGATCTACATTCACATTACCTGTTTCCAGCAAAGAGGGTTTTGTTTTAGAAGGATGGTACTTGGATATTGAATTCATTCAAAAATATACTGTAACTCAGGTTACATCTGATTTGACACTTTATGCGAAATTTGAAATACTCATGCATCCAGTTGATTTCTACGTCGATGGAGCTATTGATTCATCAGTCTTGGTCGAACATGGAACAACATTCGATTTATATACCCCTATAAGTGAATTTCCTTTTATCGGTTGGTATATTGATCCCAGTTTCCAAACGATATATACACCAAGTGCGGTTTTTCAGCCTTTGAGTTTATACGCTAAGTTTGATGACAATCAATATGCTGTTGTTTATTATGATGGGGATTTGTCATCCATTTTAAAGATCAGCTATGTGAATTACGGATTATCGGTCCTGCCACCGGAGGATGCCACGAAAACATCTTCTTTATCGTTCGACTTTACGTTCATCGGTTGGTCTGAAAGTACTTCATTCGTCACTCAGGATTTACTCATATATCCTGAATTTGACAGACAATATATACCAGATTCCATTCATCTTTTACCTTCTGTCGATACCATCGTTCAAGGTGAGGCCTGGGAAGATGGCAGCATCGATGCCGAGGATCCAATCATTACCTATCAGGTAAGAAGTGATTTAAATTCAGATCTTCCAGGCAGGTACATGGTTTATTATGACATTTATGATGGTGAAGTGATTCTTGATACGAAAGTTAGAGTGGTCAATGTGGTCGCTATACAACCAGAAATCACCATTACTTTGAAACCAGATGTGACAACCATCAGGGTCGGCGCTATTTATTCAGATGATGGAGCGATTTCCAATGTCGGAACAATTGTGAAATCTGGAACGGTAGATAATGACAGGACAGGAGTCTACACGATTACATATACAGTGAATTATATGGGATTTACAGCTGTTAAAACAAAATATATTTATGTTGTTACAGCGAGTGGAGAATATATCAATCAAACGATGTACTACAAGAAAGAAGAGAGCGGGTGGCTTGCATGAGAAAACAGTTGATGCTAGTACTCTTCCTGATTTTCATTCTTGGGTTATCGTCGTGTACAGCACCCGATGAAAGTTCTTTATACATGACATTGAATCCAGGGATCGATACCATCGGTTTTGATGAACCGTTCACGGATGCAGGAGCTAAAGCGCAATATGGTTTTAAGAATATCGATGTAGAAGTGATTGAAAATACAGTCGATATCACAACCATCGGAACATACCATATTGTCTATTACGCAATATACCTTGATTACGAGAAAACAATTACCAGATATGTGACTGTTGTGGATGATATTCCGCCAACAGTTACACTCAATCCTGGAGTAGATACAATCTTTATTGGATCAACTTGGATTGATGCTGGGATTCAGATATCTGATAACAGTGCAGATCCAGTGACTGTTGAAGTTCTTGGATTAGTGAACAATATGGTTGCTGGTGAATATACAATCATCTATGAAGTAACGGATCAAAGCGGAAACGTTACGACAGTTACAAGATTTGTTAATGTTCTTCCAATAGACTAGATGCTTTAAAACTTTAGGGCTTAGCTTTATTACCCTTATTTTGTGTGTAAAATAAACAAATAATACGTATCATCTTGTCTTTTTCGATTATTGTGATAAGATGAAGGTAAAGAAAATGAAGGGAGTTTTGCCCATGTGTTTTTTTAGAAAACGTAAGGAACGTCAACGTGTCATTGAACAAGAAAAAGCTCAATTAGCTAGAGAAGAAGCTAACAAAGCTGTGATTGTAGAAGAAAAAATTGTTGAACCTCAACCCGAGATCAAGGTTGAAACAGTTGTTGAACCAACACCAATTGTTGAACCAACACCGGTCGTCATTCAAACACCAATTGTTGATCCAACTCCAGTTGTTGAACCAAAACCTGTGGTAAAGCAAACAAAACCTACACAGGCAACTAAAGAAGTGAAACCGGTAGATGAAGTCACTAAAGAAAAAGCACCAAAGATTCCCAAATATCATGTTTCACAAAACAAAGATGAAAACACAGAAAACTTCAAGAAGTGGCGTGTAAGAAAAGAAGGATCTGAAAAGACCATTAAATTCTTCGACACCCAAAAAGATGCGATTGATTATGCTTCAGGACTTGCTGAGAGTGCTGGATCGACAGTAGTGATTCACAAGGTCGATGGTTCAATCCGCAAACAAGATTATGTTAAGAAACCATAGAAGTTAGTTCGCTAACTTCTTTTTTTTTGCAACTTGGGGACTGTTTTAGACAACTCAATCCAAATTTAGTTGAACGCATGATAAAATATGGTTATACTAGCACAAAGACAGGTGAAAAGATGAAAATTGAGATTAAGCGTCTTTCCAACTTTGGAGAGCCCAAACTGACCATAGAATGTGATGAACAAGATACATCCATCGATTCTTTAATTGAATCACTCAAGGAACCATCCATTGATTTTCAAGCAAAGAAGGATGAAAAGAATTATTTATTTGCAGTTAAGGATGTCTATTATATAGAGAGTCTGGAAGATCAGTGTTTCTTATATACCAAGGATCAAGTATATGATTGTAAGTATAGGCTTTATGAAGTGGAAAACAAAAGTAATTCACTAATCAGGGTGAATAAGAATATTGTTTTAAATTACCATAAAATCAAGTTTTTTAAGTCTACGGTCAATGGAAGATTGGATGCTACCTTGGTCAATGGTGACAGGATAGAAATTTCAAGAACGTATGTAAGCGCCATTAAGGCATTGCTCGGAGGTAATTCGAAATGAAGAAATATTTGAAACTTTATGCATACAGTTATGCCATCGTCAGCTTAATTGTATTTATACTTGCACTTGGCATCAATCGATATTTTGAAATTGCATTACCGCTCAGAGCTTTGTTTATCGGGGGAATCATCATTTCACTTTTGATTGCTTTATCCATTCTTATTTTTAAGAAGACTTGGGGCAATGGGGTGTTGAACGTGATTGTTGGATATATCATCATCTCTCCTGTTCCATTTGTTTTGAGATTGATGTTTGGAACTTATTTATTTAGAACATCCGTGGCGATTTATATTTTAGGATTTATTTATGCCGTTCTCTATTCATTGGTGATTTTATATGGTTCAATCAAGAATAAAAAGACAGAAGATAAACTGAACGCGTTGTTGAAAGATAAACAAATAGACAAAGAGGAATAAACACCAGCGATGGTGTTTTTTCATTTTTTTATAACAAATAGAAAAAATAAAAAATGGTTATGTTAAAATATAAGGGTATGAAATAGAAAGAGGTATCAACCATGTCCAGCACCTTTTTGTTCGCATTTAACGCGATTATGCCGATTGTCCTCATTATTGGATTGGGATATTTGCTGAAAAAGCTTAGATTCATCGATTTGCATTTCGTCAATCTTTTGAATAAATTCATCTTCAGAGTAGCGCTTCCTGCGCTTCTTTTCTATAATGTTTACCAAATCGATGATTTTTCTGCCATTAAGTGGGGTGTTGTTTTATTTGCAGTCGCAGGTGTGATGATTTCGTATATGGGCAGTTTGATTGTGGTATATTTCGCGATTAAGGATCCTAGGCAAAAGGGTGTTGTTTTACAAGCCATTGTCAGATCGAATTTCGCGATGATCGGGATTCCTCTAGCACAGACTCTAGGTGGGTCAGAAGCCTTGGCTATTGTTGCAATCATCGGAGCGTTCACCATTCCTCAAGCGAATATCCTTGCAGTCATCGCACTCACTCTTTTTCAGAGGAATGAGCATGGAGAACGGATCAGTTATCAAAAGATGGCGCTTAATGTCATCTCAAACCCATTGATTATCGCAATCATGGCAGGATTATTTACTCTCTTTATCAGAGGGTTTATTCCACGTGTTGACGGAGTCCTTGTTTTCAGCCTAGAAAATAATCTTAAATTTGTCATAGAAACCATCAAGTTGCTTGCAGTGACAGCATCTCCTTTGGCGCTGATATCGATAGGCGGTCAATTTGAAATCAATGTTGTCAAATCAATTGCGAAACAAATAACCATCGGTGTTGTCGGTAGAATCATTATCGTTCCAGGTGTGTTTTTAACACTTGCTTACCTATTGGAAGCAAGAATTCCAGGCATGGAAGATTCATATGCAGCATTGATTGCGCTATTTGCGACGCCAGTCGCTGTTTCTTCAGTCATCATGGCACAGCAATTGGATGGAGATGAAATACTTGCTGGACAAATGGTGATATGGTCAACGCTGTTCTCCATGCTCACCCTCTTTTTAATCATCGCATTCTTCAGATCGATGGGAGCTTTATGATATGTATCAGCATTTAAGTAACTATTACAATCAGCTTTTCCCCAATGATAAAGATTTATTTTCTTTGATGAAAAGATATATCGTAAAAGACAAAAAAGCGATTGATTTAGGATGTGGCACAGGAAGATTGACGAAGGTCATTTTTGATCATCAAATGGATGTGACAGGTATTGATTTAGATGCTGAAATGACTCGTTTCGCTTCAAAAAGTTATCCAAATATTAAGTTTATCGAACAAAATATGGTGGATGCCCTTGAAGATCATTATCATTTGATCACATGCTTTGGAAACACCTTGCCGCATTTGAACCAAGATAACTTGCTTATTTTTTTAAACAAGGTCAAAGAAAAGTTAGATTCAAAGGGATATTTAGTCGTTGAAATGTTGAATTATGATAAAATCATGAAAGAAAAACCTTCCCATTTAAAACCGATTGACATCGGTGATATCCATTTTTCCAGATTGTATGAATATAATCAGGAATCAATTAAATTCACAACAGTTCTAAAAGTCAATCAGCAAATCTTAACTGGGTCGACCACGTTATATCCATATACGCTTCAAAAGCTTGACCAAATCATACATCAATCCAATCTAAACTACAAAGTTTATGGCAATCTTGACCAAACTCCATTCAAGGAATCGGATTACTATTATTATATTGTGATCACACAACAGTGAAATGCTCGAGATGAGCATTTTTTTTGCACTTATTTTGAAACTCAAATCAAATTATGATATCGTTATTGTGGGGTGATGAAATGACATCTTTAAAAAAAGAAATTAGTTTATTTGGCGGAATATCCATTTTAGCTGGAATCATGATTGGATCTGGAATTTTTGTCTTTGGCAGTCTGATTTTAGTCAGAGTCGGTTATTCGCTTGTTTTATCCCTGATAGCCTGGCTGCTAGGGGGAATCATTACGATGTTTTCGGGGTTGACTTATGCAGAATTGGGAACCATGTTTCCCGAAACTGGCGGATACTATGTTTATCTTAAAAAAGCCTATGGTAAAAAAGTAGCCTTTTTAAGCGGAATGATGAATTTTGTTTTATCAAGTAGCGGAAGTATCGCTTTGCTCGCTTTGATTTTTGCTGAAATATTATCATATGTACTTCCAATTTCCAGTTACATCAAGTTAATTGCTGCAGGTATGATTATCCTGCTGTCAGCAATTAACTTTTTCGGTATCAAGTTTGGCGCGTTGGTTCAAAAGATATTTTTAGTTGCTAAAGTCATACCGATTGTAGCAATCATCATCATTGGATTGTTCATGGGAACCGAAAGTGTCAATCTCTCTTTCTCTGGAGCAGGAGATGTAGGATTCTTCAAGCTGTTGACCATGATTGGATTTGGTGTTGTGGGTACGCTATGGGCTTATGAGGGATGGACGAATTTAAACACAGTTGCGGGTGAAATGAAAAACGCTAAAAAAGATCTTCCAAAAGCGATAGTCATTGCAATCGGATTGGTCGGCTTGCTTTATGTCCTATTTATCTTTTCAATCTACAGAATCATATCCGAAACCAATTTGGTTTCTCTTGCAGCATCAGGAACTGTGCTACCGATTGCAGCCATGATGACGCTGTTCGGCGAGACAGGCATGATCTTTGTCTTCGTTGCAGTCATGATTTCAGTGTTTGGAGCGTTGAATGGAAGCATCATGGTATTTCCAAGGGTCTATTACGCGATGGCTGAGGATAAAACCTTTATAAAATCATTTTCTAAACTTCATCCCAAATATCAAACTCCTTATATTTCCATTATAGGATCGGGTTTGATGGCTCTGTTGTTATTGTTTTTCAATATTGAAGAACTCTTAACATTTGTTGTCTTTGGCGGACTTATCTTCAATACCCTGATTTTCATTTCCATCTTCATCTTTAGAAAGAAGAATAAGGATTTGGATCGGCCATATAAAGTTTGGGGATATCCTTACGTGCCGATCATCGCAATCATCGGCATGCTCAGTCTGCTTGTTGCAACACTGATTGAAAGCTTTGTACCATCAATGATTGGATTCGGTGTTTTGATTGTAGGTTATGTTTTATATCAATTTTTCATGAAAGAAAAATAAAAGAGGAAAAATTTCCTCTTTTTTATTCTGCGATGTCGATGGATAATTCGTCATTTTTGACAAGCATTTGATAATGATTTCCCGGAATGATGGTTCCATCAATGATTTTCATAGCAACCAGTGTTTCAATATGTCGTTGAATAAATCTCTTTAGCGGTCTTGCTCCATATTCGTCATTGAAACCATTCTTGATGATATGCTTTTGTACGTCTTCGCCAAAAGTGATCAAAATATTTTTTTCTTCGAGTCTTTCCTTGAAGTCTTGAAGCATTTTTTTCGCAATCTCGATTTGAACCTTGATGCCAAGCGCATTGAAGATGATGATTTCATCGATGCGGTTGATGAATTCAGGTTTGAATTTCGTTTTGACAAGATTCATAACCTGCGATTGTGAGTTTTGGTCTGCATGCAGCAAATATTCACTTCCGATATTGGATGTTAAAATAATGATTGTGTTTTTAAAGTCGACTGTTCTTCCCTGATTATCGGTGAGTCTGCCATCTTCAAGTATTTGAAGAAGGATGTTGAACACTTCCGGATGCGCCTTTTCGACTTCATCGAACAAGATGATCGAATATGGCTTTCTCCTTACGGCTTCAGTCAGTTGTCCGCCTTCATCATACCCGACATATCCGGGAGGAGAACCGATTAATCTGGAAACACTAAAGGATTCCATATACTCGCTCATATCTATTCTGACAATCTGATGCTCGCTATCAAATAAAGCTTCAGCCAACGATCTTGCAACCTCGGTCTTTCCGACACCTGTCGGTCCTAAGAAGAGGAATGAACCGATTGGCCTGTTTTCATCCTTTATCCCTGCTCTTTGACGAATAATGGCGTCTGAGATCAATCTTAATGCGTGATCCTGGCCGATGACACGTTTTTTCAGTGTTTGCTCGAGGTGTAAAAGCTTTTCCCTGTCCCCTGAGAGCAATTTAGACAATGGAATTTGCGTCCATTTAGAAACGATTTCTGCTATGCTTTCTTCCGTAACAACCTCTGTCAATAATTTTCCTTCCTTTTGACTGTCTTGTGTCATTTCATTGATTTCTTTTTCAATGGTTGGAATTTTACTGTATTGAAGCTCTGCAGCCTTCTGATAATTGTTATCATTTAAGGCTGTTTGCAGATCAATTTTTAATTTTTCAAACTCGTTTTTCTTTTTTTTGATCAGATTGATTTGTTCCTTCTCATTGGTCCACTGAATCCTGATTCTCTTTTCTTCAGCCTTAAGGGATTCAATTTCTGTTTTGATTTTGATAAGTCTGTCCTTCGATACAGGATCAGTTTCTTTATCAAGAGCAGTCTTTTCAATTTCAAGCTGCATCAATCTTCTAGTGACTGTATCCAATTCAACCGGCATGGAATCAATTTCCATGCGGATAGAAGCACATGCTTCATCGATCAAGTCAATCGCCTTATCCGGTAAAAAACGATCTGAAATATATCTGTTGGACAATGTCGCAGCAGCAATAATTGCCGGGTCAGAAATGTGAACGCCATGATGGGCTTCAAATCTCGATTTCAAGCCTCGCAAGATACTGATTGTATCACTGATGGTCGGTTCATTGATCATCACCTTTTGGAATCTGCGTTCCAAAGCGCTATCTTTTTCAATATACTTTCGATATTCATTAAGCGTTGTCGCACCGACGCAGTGCAGTTCACCCCGCGCCAACATGGGTTTCAGCATGTTAGAAGCATCCATCGCTCCATCTGCCCGCCCTGCACCGACAATATTATGAAGCTCATCGATGAACAGGATGATTTCACCATTAGATTCTTTGATTTGATTTAAAACAGCTTTAAGTCTTTCTTCAAATTCACCTCTGAATTTGGCTCCCGCGACCAAGGAAGCGAGATCAAGCTCATAAATAATTTTATTTTGCAGTCCTAAAGGAACGTCTTTATCAACGATCCTGCGTGCAAGTCCTTCAACAATCGCTGTTTTTCCAACACCGGGTTCACCAATCAATACAGGATTATTTTTTGTTTTCCTGGATAATATCTTAATGACGCGCCTAATTTCCTCTTCGCGGCCGATGACCGGATCTATTTTTCCCTTTTTAACTGCTTCAACAATATTTCTTCCGAATTTATCCAATACTTTCGGGTCATTGTTGTAATCTTCCATTTGTGTAAAGTTCATAGTCAACCCTCCTTTTGGCAGTCATTACCACCAATTGCCAAATATATTATAAATCATCATTTTAGCACTGTCAACTGATAAGTGCTAATTTGTTCATTTTTATATTTTTATGATACAATGAAAAAAAAGGGGTGTGAAAAAATGACGAAGGTTTTATTTGTGTGTCTGGGAAACATCTGCAGATCACCCATGGCAGAAGGAATGTTCAAAAAGATGCTCATTGACAAAGGATTGGAATCCGAATTCATCGTTGAATCTAGAGCGACATCCACGTGGGAGCTGGGAAATCCTCCGCATCCAGGCACCAGGAAGATTCTTGAAAGAATCGGTTATGATTGGCGCGGAATGAAAGCGAGACAGATCGATGCATGGGATTATGCGCATTTTGATTATATCATTGGTATGGATTATGAAAATGTGAACTATTTGATGAAACAGGCTGGAACCTATGCGGACAAGGTCTATTTAATGAGAGATGTCAATGAAAAGACAAAGAACCAAGACGTTCCTGATCCTTATTTCAACAATAAGCATGAAGAGACTTTTTTGCTGCTTCAAGAATCTCTTGAGCATTGGTTTCAAAAGCTTGTCAAGTAGACGTCAGGAATAACAAATACTCGGTTTTTTATATTGACTTTTAATGGGATAAACAGTTATAATGATATAGCATGTTTATGGCCTCATAGCCAAGTGGTAAGGCAAGGCACTGCAACTGCCTGATCATCGGTTCAAATCCGTTTGAGGCCTCCATATTTCATGTAAAATCAATTATTTCTGATTTTTAAATGAGCACATCCTTCGTTTTTACGAGGATGTGTTTTCATTTTTTCATCGATGAATAAGGACATACTTTCCCATAAGTATGCGGTTTATGAGTTTTTGTGATATACTTTAGATAGGAAAATATCCAAAAAGAAAAGAAATCAGGAAAACATATGGAAAAAACAGAATACAAAATAGCTTTAATGATTGACTCGGAAAATGTCTCTCACAAATATATAAAATCAGTCATCAATGAAATCGCTAAATATGGAAAAATTGTCATTGCGCGTTTTTATGGAGATATTAACAATCTCTCTAAGGATTGGCACAGGACGGCACAGGATTACGCCATCAAGCCAGTGCATCAATATAATGTCGCTGCCGGTAAAAATGCAGCAGACATGGCGATGGCGCTCGACGCTCAAGAGATGATGTATCAGGAAAAGGTCAACGCATTCTTTTTAGTCACCAGCGATTCTGACTTCACTCCGCTCGCAGTTAAACTGAGAGAAGGCGGCATGCATGTTATCGGTGTCGGCAGTGAAAAGAAAGTCACACAAGCATTTAAATCCGCTTGCAATGAATTTAAGTACTTCGAATTGATTGATGAAGAGGATGATGTGATCGAATCTCAGATTGAGGTTCCTACAACAAGTCAGGATATCAGCGGAATCATCAAAAGCATCGTTGTCGAAAACGGTGTCAACAACAAGATTCAATTATCTCGTTTAGGAGATATTCTTGTCAATCGTTTCTCTGATTTCGACCCTAGAAAATATGGAGCAAAATCACTTTCCAGCTTAGTTGAGACCATCAGCGGATTGTCTTCATCGCAAGATAAGACAACGACATACATCACATTAGATACAAAAAATGCACGTGCAGATGTCGAAAAAGCGATTATCGATATCATCTCGCAAAACAAGAGCAAGGAAATGATGCTGACAAAAATCATCCAGGAACTTGCAAAGAAATTCCCTGGATTCAACTATCAGGAATTTGGATTTACAAGATTCAGCAAGTTTATTTCCAGCATCGAATCAATTGTTGTTAAGAATAACGCAGCAAAAATTAAATAAGTCATGAAATCATTTGATATCAAAAGCGATATGCCGACAGCGCTAGAAGCCGGGAAAAGATTAGCGAATTATATCAGAATATATACAGGGAATGAAAAGGTCATTAAAATTGTCCACGGGTATGGATCTTCCGGTGTTGGAGGATCAATCAAGCAGATGGTTCACTCTTCTTTAAAAAACAGGGTTTCCACAGGAGAGATCAAAGCATATATTCCTGGAGAAGCATTTAGCAAGATGATGGGATTTGATGAAGTCATTCAAACCTATTCAGCGCTTCTTAAATCGGACTCGGATTTCAAAAAAGGAAACGATGGAATCACCTATATCATTCTCAAATAAATCAAGTCGATGAATCAACAGCACAAACTTAAATATTTGAAGTATAATATGTATGTAAAGTGAATTATTCATGTAACAAAGTGAAAGAGAGGTGTTTACAATGCCAAAAAATTATACGCCAAAAGCTCCTGCGCAAGGACTGAAGCAAGCAAAAACCATACCTACATCAAAGCCAGCGAAACCAGTTAAAAAATAAAATATCATTTCCAAATTACTAAAAAAAATCTCCTTAAATTTCAGCAAATCCTGTTGAAAAACAAGGAGATTTTTATTAATTTAACACATTGCGATACAAACAAATCATTTCCATATATTTTATGTCGTTTTCTTTGACAATCGGTGCGAAAATGATGACAAATTGCTACCTTTGAGTATAATGAAATTAGAGGGGAAAAACACTTATTTACCCCCCGCAAAATTACATTTATTTTAGCAGAATCCAATCCTGCTTACGCATGCATAAACCCCTTAATCGCCATTCTTTTTTTTCAGAAAAAGCCCTTAACATTTATCTGTATAAGCATGATTTCGATCATATACAATATGGGATGAAAGTGAGGTGACAATAATGGCTCAACCAGTTAAACCAGCTCCAAAGGCTCCAGTAGCACCAGCTAAACCAGCTCCAAAGGCTCCAGTAGCACCAGCTAAACCAGTTAAGAAGTAATAAATTACCTAAATATATCAAGAAGAACTATTTAGGTAGTGATTCACTGATTGTGAAATGCAATTAGACTAAAAACCAAGGACACAACATGCTCCAGTGAAAACTGACGGCATGTTTTTTATTAATCGTGTCACAAAGTATGTCAATAGTGATAAGATATGATATATACGAGAAGATGAACCGATGAAAGGTAGTGTTTGATATGAGAACAGAATTGGCAAGAAAGTCAAAAGCAATCCTACTCTATGCAGTTCTTGGCGAAAGCATACTCATTATTGTTTTATTATATTTAGCATCCAGTTATGAATTTAAACTCTCCAACATGAGTTCTGACGATCAAAACGCCATGTTGATTTTGGGACTATCTGCGCTTGTTTATTTTTTTTGGGCACTTCCAGTTTTGATTACACCAGGAATTAGAATTGAATATGATGAAAAAGGAATCTATATCAAACGCATAGGAAACAAGGAGCAACTCATCAATTACCGAGACATAACGAATGTCGAACTCCGTTTTTCAAAAGGTAAATACTTGAACGCACAAAAGTATGGAACTCTTAAAGTTTATACAAAAGAAAAAATCCACAAAATACACAACATAGATGATGTTGAACATGTTAAAAATGAATTGCAAAAATTGGTTTCAAAACACAAGATAGGAATTGAGTATTAGGGGGCGTATCCAACCATGGACGTCCCCTCTTTTCTTGGTTTTTCATATCAAAAGAAAATAATTTTTTGATTATACTTCAATTGTTTGAAAAATGAAACTAATATGCATTTTTAGAAAACGTTATCATGGTTTTAATGGAGGCAATAGCATGAAAATGATTTATTTCTTATATGAAAATGATATAATAAAGGTGAAATTAACGATACGAACAAAAGGAGTTACCAATGAACGCACATTCACAGATCACGAGTGAAAAGCTTGCACTTTTTCACGCTCAATTAGAGAAAAACAAAAGTCTACCAGGACCGCTGATGCCGACCTTGCACGATGCACAGCATATTTTCGGGTATATCCCGATTTCCATTCAAAAGATTATTTCGAAGGAACTTAATGAAAGCATTGCGAAAATCAATGGGGTTGTCACATTCTACGGCAATTTTTCAGTGACTCCCAGAGGGAAAAAGACAATCAGCGTGTGCTTAGGCACGGCATGCTATGTCAGAGGCTCTCAAAACGTTTTGGATACCTTGAAGGATGATTTACACCTCGCTGATGGGGAAACCACCAAGGATGGAGAAATCACACTCCAATCCACGAGATGCATTGGCGCTTGCGGACTCGCGCCAGTATTTTCAGTTGGTGAGCATATTTATGGCAATGCTTCAGTTTCAAAGGTTAAACAAGTCTTGAAAGAGATGAGGCAAGCGGTCAATGAAACTAAGTGAAATCATTTCCAAATATGAATGTACAGTCTATACTCCGGATCTATTAACAAATAAAGATATTAACTATGGTTTTTGCGCTGATTTGATGAGTGATGCATTGATGATTCTCAATTCAGTCAAGGATCCACGTATTCTTAAAGAAAGCATCCTAATTACAGGACTCGTTACCAACCAATCCATTCGAACTGCAGAAATGCTGGATGTCGAAGTGGTTCTTTTAGTGCGTGGGAAAATTCCTTCCATAAAAGTTGTTGATTTGGCGATTGATTCTAGAGTTATTTTGCTTGGAACGAAATTGACGATGTTCAACACCAGCGGCATGCTTTATGCCGATGGAATCAAGGGCATCAATTACGACATGCAATGGTAAACAAAGAATATCAGATTATTGCGCGCAATTATGAGCTAGCTGGGCGTGCATCGAGCGACATCAAAAGAACGTTAAGAGCATTATCTGCTGATTCTTATTTTGTAAAAAGAGTATGCTCGGCATCATATGAAGCTGAAATCAATATAGTCATTCATTCTGTAGGCGGTTATGCGACCTTTCAGTTGGATGATCATCAAGTCATTCTCGAGTTTTTTGATGATGGTCCCGGAATCATTGATATTCCGCTTGCCATGACTGAAGGATATTCCACAGCGACTGAGCAGGATCACTCCAACGGGTTTGGTGCAGGAATGGGACTTTCCAATATCAAGAGATCTTCTGATATCATGGAAATTGACTCAAACCCAGAAGGTACACATCTTAAATTGACATTTTTCATGAATGGTGAACATCATGAAAATTAAAGATATCATCAATCAAGATTATCAATTATTAACAAATCCAGAAACCTCCATGTTAGAGTTTCAAGGATGTTATGCGACCGATCTGCTTAGCGCAGCCATCAAAAGCTCCGAGCCTAACAATATACTCATCACCATTATTTCCCATTTGAACACAGTAGCTCTCGCTCTTATGGTAGATCTGCCGGCAATCATTATTTCAGAGGGCAGAGCGGTTACTCGTGAAATGATTGAGAAAGCGAATAGCGAACAAATCGCCATCCTTCAAACAACAAGAAAGACTCACGAGGTAGTCATTGATTTATTTCAAAGAGGTTTCATATGAAATATTACTATGATTTGCATATCCATTCTGTGCTATCCCCTTGTGCGGATACGCTCATGACACCCAATAATATTTTCAATATGGCCAATCTAAAAGGATTGAACATGATTGCAGTCACAGACCATAATTCTTTAAAGCAGTTGGCAGTATGCAATGAACTTTCAAAAAGTTATGACATGTTGTTCATTCCCGGCGTTGAAATATCAGTCAAAGAAGGGTTTCATGTTCTATGCTACTTCATGAACATCAGAGATGCTTTGCAGTTTGATCGCGAACTAGAGTGCTTCATCGAACAAACGCACTATGATACAGACATTTATGGAGAACAAGAAATCGTCGATATTTATGATGAAGTGGTTGCAACCTATCCTTTTCATTTATCGAATCCGACGCAACTCACGCTAGATGATTTGAAAGAAGTGTTGAACCCATATAAGCATCTCCTGATTTATGCGCATGTCGATCGTCCTTCCTATAGCGGAATCTCAAATATCAACAAGGATCCACTCGATGGAATTGAACTCACGCATCATGCATCACCTGAATTTATCAAAAATCATCATCTATCCAAACATCACATCGTCTACAATTCTGATGCCCATCAGATTACAGATATACTAGAAAAAAGCAACTTGAACCAGATGGAGTTAGAAAGCTTGACCATTGAAGCTTTCTTTAAACATTTTAAAAATGGATGATTTATCTCTCTATCTTTTAGATCTCGTTCAAAATTCGATTGCTGCAAGGGCGTCAACCATCGAATTAATCATCGTTGAGGATGACATGCTTCATGTCTCCATCATCGATAATGGGATTGGTATGGATTCAAAAACAGTAGAACGGGTAACATCTCCATTTTATACGACAAGAAAAACCAGAAAAGTTGGTTTAGGACTGCCGCTCATCAAGATGCTTACTGAACAGACCGATGGAACCTTCAGTATACACTCTGCGCTGAACCAAGGAACCACGCTAAAGCTTACATTCAACCATCATCATCTCGATATGCCACCCTTTGGAAATTTAGGTGAAATGGTTTATATGATTAGCATCCACCAGGACGTCAATAATTTTACGTTCACTTATGAAAAGAATGGTGAACAGTATATTTATTCCCTGTCAGAAATGAAATCCTTGCTTAGGGAAACCATCTTTGAACACTCCATGATGCAAGCATTAATCGAACTTATTAATCAAGAAATAGAAAAAATACGAGGTAACTTATGAAATCACTTGAAGATTTGAAGAAATTAAGAGATGAATCCTTAAAAAAAATGACCATGCGCTACACCAAAGATGGAGTGCGCATCCAAGTCGGTATGGGAACATGCGGAATCGCTTCTGGAGCTAAACCGATTTTGTCCGCTTTTCTAGAACAAATTGAGATTCATGAACTTAAAAATGTAGTTGTCACCCAGGTTGGATGCATGGGAGAATGCGCATATGAGCCGATGGCAGAGCTTATTGATGAAGAAGGACAATCCTTTGTCTATTGCAACCTCACCAACGCCATTGTGCGGGACATTGTTGAAAAGCATATCATGAATCATCAGCCTATTACCAAATATCTGCTGACTTCAAGAAAGGGGTAAGGCCATGCTGGAAAGAATACAAATACTGATTTGCGGCGGAACTGGTTGTCTAAGTTCCCACTCAAAGGAAATCAAACAAGCATTTGAACAACAGCTTGAATTACTTGATATCAAGGAAGAAGTCGGTTTGGTCATGACAGGCTGCTTCGGACTATGTGAAAAGGGACCTGTGGTTATCGTCTATCCAGATGAAACCTTTTATACCCATGTCACTGTGGAAGATGTTCCAAAAATTTGTGAAGAACATCTGATCAAGGGAAGACCTGTTGAAAGCTTGATGGTTAAAGATCCGATTGATAAGAAAAAAATCAAAAATATCAGCCAACTCAAGTTTTATGCGAAACAAAAAAGAATCGCATTAAGAAACTGCGGTAATATCAATCCCTTGGATATTAATGAATATATCGCTAAGGATGGATATCTTGCTTTAGGCAAAGTACTAACATCCTATACGCCTCAGCAAGTCATCGATGACATGATCAAGTCAGGTCTTCGCGGACGTGGAGGTGGAGGATTCTCCACCGGTAAAAAATGGCAGTTCGCTCACAACTCCGTATCCGATCAAAAATATGTGATTTGTAATGCGGATGAGGGTGATCCAGGCGCATTCATGGATCGCGCTGTTCTTGAAGGAGATCCACACTCTGTGCTAGAAGCAATGGCAATCTGCGGATACGCGATCGGCGCCAATCAGGGTTATATTTACGTTAGGGCGGAATATCCGGTTGCAGTTGAAAGACTTCATCACGCCATCGGTCAAGCAAGAGAATATGAACTGCTTGGCAAAGGCCTTTTCGGCACTGATTTTAATTTTGATATTGAAATCAGGCTCGGTGCTGGCGCATTCGTATGCGGTGAAGAGACTGCATTGATCGCGTCGATTGAAGGCTATCGCGGCATGCCGAGATTAAAACCTCCATTCCCTGCAGTGAAAGGACTTTGGGGTAAGCCGACCAATGTGAACAACGTAGAAACATTCGCCAATGTTCCTGTCATCTATTTAAAGGGCTGGGAATGGTTTAAATCTATCGGAACTGAAAAATCCAGCGGTACCAAGGTATTCGCATTAGGCGGAAAAATCGTCAATACTGGTTTGGTTGAAGTCCCTATGGGAACTACGCTCCGTGAAATTGTTTATGACATCGGAGGCGGCATACCGAACAAACGTAAAATCAAAGCGATTCAAACAGGCGGTCCATCTGGCGGTTGCATCACCGAAAAAGATTTGGACACACCTATTGATTTTGAAAACTTAACCGCACTTGGATCCATGATGGGTTCAGGTGGGATGATTATCATGGATGAAGACAACTGCATGGTCGACGTTGCGAGATTCTATCTTGATTTTACTGTCGACGAATCCTGCGGCAAGTGTACGCCATGCCGAGAAGGCACGAAGCAGATGCTTGATATTTTAAACCGCATTTGTGAAGGCGAAGGCACACTTAAAGATTTGGATGAGCTAGAAACGTTGGCGCATATGATTCAAGAAACTTCATTATGCGGTTTGGGTCAAACAGCTCCAAACCCTGTACTTTCAACTTTAAAACACTTCAGGGATGAATACTTGGCGCATGTCGTCGATCATTCATGTCCAGCGGGTGTTTGCAGAAAACTGACGCACTTCGTTATTGATGATAATTGTATCGGTTGTACCAAATGCGCAAAGAACTGTCCAGTCAATGCTATTTCAGGTTGGCCGAAACAGAAGCATACAATTGATCTTGATATATGTATTAACTGCGGCGCATGCAAGAAGGCATGCCCAGTTGGAGCGATATCCAGCAAACCACTGCAAAGAGAGGCGTTACGATGAGTAAGGAAGTCAATATCACCATCAATGGACAGAGTTATGTCGCAAATACAAATGAAACCATACTCAAGGCTGCTGAACGCTTTGGTGTTTATATCCCTAGACTTTGTTTCATTGAAGGTCTTCATGAAGAAGGCAATTGCAGATTATGCTCTGTAAAAGTCAATAATCAGAAAAATTTAAAGCCTGCATGCAGAACTTACATCGAAGAAAATATGAACATCATCACCGATGATTTAAAGGTCTATGAAACGGTCAGGATGAATCTTGCGCTTCTTTCACACAAACATCATTTTGAATGTTACAACTGCTCAAGAGAAGACAATTGCGAATTTTTGGATTTACTGAGAAGATATTCAATCGATAACGAATTAACACATCTTTATGGACAAAATACAGCACCCATCTATTTTTCAGATTCATCAGGTGTCATGACCATCGACAGCAGCAGATGCATTTTATGCGGAAGATGCGTATCGGCATGTGAAAAACTGTCTGGACTCGGTATTTTGAACTACAATGAACGCGGTTCAGAAACCTATGTCGGACCAGCATTATTTCATAATTTAGAAGATTCCGGTTGTATTTACTGCGGTAAGTGCATCCAAGCGTGCCCAACAGGGGCACTGCGTGAAAAAGATGACATCAAGGATGTTGAAAAAGCGCTTCGTGACAAGAGTAAGATGATTATCGTTCAAGTTGCGCCATCCATCAGAGCGACTTTAGGTGAAGAATTCGGTTATCCGATCGGAACCAATGTCGAAGGTCAGATGTTTGCAGCGCTTAAGGAGCTTGGCATCCATCAAATCATGGATACCAATTTCACAGCTGACTTAACGATTCTCGAAGAGGGAACAGAATTCATCAACCGTTTGAAAAATGATGGTCCTTTCCCAATGTTTACCTCCTGCTCACCAGGATGGGTAAACTATTTAGAACTATATTATCCAGAATTCATACCCAATCTATCATCTTGCAAATCTCCTCAGCAAATGGCTGGAGCTTTGATTAAAACATATTATGCTCAGAAAATGAATTTGGATCCCAAAAACATTATTTCCCTATCCATCATGCCTTGCATCGCTAAAAAAGCGGAAGCGAAAAGACCTGACATGGGCAGAGACGGTTATATGGACGTCGATATCGTTCTTACAACCAGGGAACTTGCTAGATTGATCAAGCGCCATCAAATTGATTTTAAAAACCTCGAACCAATGAAGCCATATGGCGAATTATCAGAATATACTGGAGCTGGTTCGATCTTTGGAGCAACCGGAGGTGTTATGGAAGCTGCACTCAGGACTGTCACTGAAATCCTTGAAGAAAAGCCAACACCGATTGATTTTAAAGAACTCCGAGGTACTGCAGACATCAAGGAAGCAACCTATAACGTTCATGGCAAGGAAGTCAATGTCGCAGTCGTGCATGGCGGCGCTGCAATCAGAACATTTATGGAGGAATTAAAGAAGGGTGAAAAGCAATATCACTTTGTTGAAGTAATGGGCTGCACCGGCGGTTGCATCAATGGCGGCGGTCAGCCGATTGTTGACGCAAGAACCTATGAATCGACTGATATCAGAAGTCTTAGAGCAGCAGTGCTATACCAGATTGATAAACAAGGTGAACACAGAAAATCACATCAGAATGAATCCGTATTAAAACTTTATAAAGACTTTTTAGAACATCCAAATTCCCATATTTCCCATGAGCTTCTTCATACTTCATACAAGAAACGTGGACTGTACGAACATAATATTAAATAAAAAAGCAAGGAGCATCCATGAAAAAATCTTTATCAATCCTGATTTTTCTTTTGGTACTTTCAGGATGCAAACCAAGTGAATCGATTTCCATGATTGTTCCTTATGGAACACCGGAACTCAGTCAACTCTATATGGAAGACAGCAAAGACTATCAAGTTGACATTGTCCAAGGTGCAGATCCTTTGATCTCAGCGTTTGGGTCAGTGTCTCATGATGTCATCTTCGCACCCACACATTTGGGTGCGAAGATGTATCATTCAATCGGTTCCTACCGTTTGGCTGCATCCATCATTTGGGGTAACTATTACCTAGTCAGCACAGAAGAACTCTCTATAGAAGATTTATCAGGAAGAGATATCGTTGTTTTCGGACAAAATCAGACATCAGACATTATCTTAAAATTCATTTGCAGTGAACTCAATATAACTCCCAATTTGAGTTATGTAGATTCAGTTACAACCGCAACATCATTATTTATTTCAGATAGCAGCAAGATTGTCATGGTTGCTGAACCTTCTTTATCTCTCATCAAGCAAACCATGCTAGCTGTTAACGTCATCGATTTGCAACTATCTTATGAAGAAATCACAGGACGAGATTCATATCCGCAATCCTCAGTATTCATTAAAGCCACGCTTTCCGAAAGCATTGTCACTAAAATCATGGAAGACCTAGAATCCTCTATTGCTTTAGTGAATTCAAATATCACAGATTCAGCTGCACTTTCTGTCAGACTAGGCATGGGTATGAGTCAAGCTGTAGTTGAGTCTGCCATTCCCTTATCCAATATCAGATTTATAGATGCTAAGGACGCGAAAGATGATATCATTGACTATTTTGAGATCATCATGTCGATGAACTCAGCTTTGATCGGCTCAATGCCGGATGATTTTTTCTATTACGGAGACTAACATGAAAAAGACGTTGATGATGGCAAGTTCCATTTTCATTCTCTTCATCCTTTGGCAAGTCATTTATATGATTGTCAATCATCCATTGCTCGTTCCCTCGATCGGTTCTGTTTTTGGTGCATTCGCCGATATTTTGACCCATTTGGATTCATTGAAAGTCATTGGATTCACGTTGTTCAGGTTATTCTTGTCCATCATTTTGTCTGGAATTCTTGGAATATCAATCGGCATTCTTGCAGGTTTAAATCAGAAATTATCATTTTTTATCAAACCTTACGTGACCATATTAAGGACAATACCAGTCATTTCCATCGTCGTGATCCTATTAATCATATTCGGTTATGCATATACGCCATTTATAATTACCTTTTTGATGGTATTTCCAATCATTTTTCAAAGTGTTCATGAGGGAATCATCCATATTGACCATGAACTGATTGATGTGTACCGGTTAGAGGAAAAGCATTTGTTTCTTGCTATTAAAATCTTATATTTCCCGATGGTGAAGAATCATATCATTTTAGGGCTCTTGCAGTCATTCGGATTGGGTTTAAAAGTCTTAGTGATGGCTGAGTATCTGTCTCAAACACGCATTTCAATCGGTAACGCGATTTATCTTTCAAAAATCAATTTGCAATACGATTTAGTATTCGCTTGGACATTGATTTTGATATTAATCGCCACTCTGCTGGAATATGCAATCAAAAAGTACGAATCCGCTAAAAAATAACATTGATTGAATCACCATATTTTTCTCCTAAATCAGAGGTGCCGACAGCAGTTGGCACCTCTGATTTCTTATCATGAGTTTGAACAAAAAGCCACATTTACACACATTTTATGATGCGTTATGAAAAGGTTTTGAAATAAATTTTTTTCGTTCATATATTTGTTGACTATTTAATTATGTATCATGTATAATGATAGTGTTTCATCTCCCCTTATGGAGGTGGAACCCGTGAATTAGTCCTAATGTCTACATCCCCCCCCAGACATTAGGACGACTATGACTATTCGAAAAGGATCAATTAACTTGGTCCTTTTCTTTTTTTTGAGTTATTTTATGCATCATATATTATGTTATAATATGAGTAATGATTCATAGACACAAGGAGAATTCAATATGGCACTTTTTGAATGTAACTTTCACTCGACGGTTTTAGAGTTGAGCCAGAGCGTCACTGTCATCATCCCACAGGATATCAAGGAAAATGAAAAGGTCAAAGCGCTTTACTTATTGCATGGTTATATCGGAAATCATACAGATTGGGTGCGATACACATCTCTTGAGCGCTATGTTCAAAGCCATCGGATCGCAGTGATTATGCCAGCAGTCAACAATAGTTATTATACGGACATGGTTTCCGGTTTGAACTACTTCACTTATGTGACAGAAGAACTTCCGAAACTGATTTCGTCCACATTTCCGGTTTCAACAAAAAAAGAAGACCAATATGTTTGCGGATTATCGATGGGTGGATATGGTGCGTTGAAAATCGCTTTGACCTATCCAGAACGTTATCATAAAGCAGCTAGTCTATCTGGTGCGGTGGATTTAGAGCATATTAGAGAACTCGCTTCACAAAACAAGAGATTAGACTTCTTTCTTGCAACCTTTGGAAAACAAACGACGAAGCACACAAAAAATGATTTAAGTGAGTTAATCAAGCAAGCTAAGGCTAAGAAAGTAGTCATACCTGATCTTTATATAGCTTGTGGAACTGAAGATTTTCTTTTTCAAGACAATCAAAAGTTTATTTCCTTTCTTAAAGAAGGGAATGTCAAGTTCACTTATGAAGAATCAAAGGGTGATCACAATTGGGAATTTTGGGATTTTTATATTCGAAAGGTTCTTCACTGGATGTTTAAAGCATAAAAAAAGGTCCATTCACATGGACCTTTTGTTTAGCCACAACAAGAAGCTGGGAAGAACCTTTCTCCACGCCAATTCATTATGAATGTCATGGGTCTCGATGAAGCATAGATCCATGATGTTTTTTTCAATTAATAGTTTTTTAAGGTTTCTGCTGTTATTCAAATAGATTTCATTGAATTTCGGGGTCTTCGGATCGCTGGATTCACAATCTCCGATGGAGATGAAATAACGTTGATCGCTTCTCAGATTCGCTTGTCTGATGAAACTGAGGAAATCACCTTCATTGAACCAAGAAGAGAGGGAAAACACGCCGACATTCTGAAAAATATCTGGGTATTTAGCTGCTATATAGCAAGAGATGTAAGCTCCCATCGAACTGCCTGCAATCGAAGATGATTGATAATCAATCAGTGTTCTATAGTTTTTGTCAATAAAGGGTTTGACTTGATTGACAACAAAATCAGCGTATAGTTCACCCATGCCGCCAACCTTCAATTTTTCATATTTCACGATGTCGTTCTTATTTTCCCAGGGTGAGTATTCAAAAAGCCTGAGGTCAGAGTTGTCGATTCCAACAACAATCAGGTCTTCAATCAAACCCTTCTTTTTCAAGTCTTTGATGATTTGAACAAATCCCCAAGAATGGCCAGAAAAGGAAGTTTTATCTTCAAAACAGTTTTGACCATCGTGCATGTAAAGAACTGGATAGTTGGCTTTCGATTCATTGTAACCTTCAGGAAGCAGAACGCGCAGCGTCCTATTGCTTTGGGTAGTTTCTATGTAGAGCGATTCAAGAACAAGATTTTTCATATCTTCACCTCTACTTTTCATTTTATCAAATATGTTTCAGAAAACTCCCTCTTCAAAGAATTATGTGAAAGAAGAATGAAACCCTCCTTTTCTAATTTTTAAAAAATCTATAAATAAGTAAACTTCCTTATATCATTATATGATATAATATAAGTATAGAAATCGCGATATAAGGGGATGGATGATATGAATGAAACCATGAAAGGTTATGTCTATAGACTGAAACCTACAACCAAGCAAATCGATCTCATTCAGCAAAC
>DOYO01000014.1:4415-4630 GCA_003518475.1 Acholeplasmataceae bacterium | reverse complement strand
CAATTATTTGCAGGCGGTCTTCTGTTTGGGGTTGTCTTTATGATTACGGATCCAGTCACTTCGCCTGTTACCAGACCGGGTCGTTGGATTTATGGATTGATGGTTGGAGCGCTTGTTGTGCTCATCCGTTTATTTGGAGCTTATCCTGAAGGATTCGCTTTCGCTCTACTATTTTCAAATATGTTCGTACCGCTCATTGATTATCCAAAATGGGC
>DOYO01000014.1:0-4260 GCA_003518475.1 Acholeplasmataceae bacterium | reverse complement strand
ATCAGCAAAGTCGAAGGCAAGAATTCGAGCAGCGCTGTCATCGGTTACATCTATGAAGCTTATACAACAAATAAGTTTGGTTACATGAGACTTGTTATCAGCGTCAATGCAGCAGGAACTATTTTGGGGGCTGATTTCATCGAAATCAATCAAACCTACAATGTTGAAGGCACAAAAACAAATTTATCATTATATGTTGGAAGTTCNNAGGATATGTCATGGATGCCGAAGTGGATCCAACATTCACACCAACAAGCAATATCTTATCCAAATATTTAGTAAGAAATGCCAGCAATGAAATCATTGGTTCCTTCTATCACTTAACAGGAAGTTCTGAGTATAACAGCGAAGAAGGCAGTGTTGGAGCTATCCATCTCTATGTTGGATTAAGCACCGATGGAACAATCTTAGGTCTAGACTTGCCAAAAGAAGAATATGGACATTCTACAACCAGTGCGTTCTATCCGAAGGTAGCAAGTTATGTTGCATCGATTGTCGGTGACAACATCGAATCATTCGATGGTCAAGACNNATCTATCCGCAGGAGCGTCAAACTCTAGAACACTTGTCGATACATTACTTACACTTTTAGGAGGTAATTGGGAATGAAAAGAGAAAATTTATTCTTAATCGTTAACTCAATCATCTTATTGGCTATAGGTATTGGAGTCATCATTGCGTTTTCGCTATTCGTCCCTAAAGATCCTGAAGATTTATTGTTTGGACAAGCCGTAACGCTTGGAGAATCTGAAGTGGTTCAAAATGTGCCAGCATTCGGAAATTATTCCATCGTCAATACAGTTCAGACTGCATACTCCGTTTCAGGTGATGAACTTGGTGTTGTCTATACAGTGAAAGCTGTTTATACATATTTTCAAGCAGATCAACCAGGATATATTGAACTCCTTGTCGGCATTGACAATAACAATAAGGTAACCGTTCAAATCGTCGATTTAGATCAAACAGTAACTTATAACTCAGGTATTCAAAACTATGTTTACGAATATTTTCAGGGTTTTGGTACTGATCAATTAATTCTAATCCCAGTCATTAATCTTGAAGATTTGGATGCGGGAGTTACAGCTTCACGCAGCACAGGCATGGTGAAAGAACTCGTAACAAAAGCGATTGAATACCATGTCAATCAAACATTAAGCATAAGTGAGGTGAATCAGGGATGACAGAAGTTAAAAAAGTTNNCTCAAGGAAAACGGAATATTCGTCATGGTTCTCGGACTTTGCCCATCACTCGCAGTTACTTCAACATTTGAAGGCGCCCTTGGCATGGGAATCCTTGTTATCCTCGTTTTAACGCTCACCAATATATCCGTTTCATCCATCAGAAAGCTTGTTCCTGATACGGTGCGCATACCAGTTTATGTCATCATCATTGCTACCGAAGTTACGATTCTTAAGATGCTTGTTGATGCATTTGCTCCAGCGCTTGCTCAAGAACTTGGCGTGTTTATCGCGTTAATCACTGTAAACTGCGTTGTATTCGGTCGTGCTGAATCGTTTGCGTCAAAAAATAACGTTGTCAGATCAGCTTTAGACGGATTCGGAGTCGCAATCGGGTTTGCGTTATCCCTTGTCATCATCGGATTCCTTCGTGAATTCCTTGGTACAGGCATGATTGTCTTAGGTAGAACATTACCTCTAGGATTTGAATACACTTTATTACAAAATGCAGGGCTTGAGAAGTTTGCGTTTTCAATACTGGTTCAACCTCCAGGAGCATTCCTCGTCATCGGCCTNNTATCGTCAAAAGAAGGGAGCTAAAAAATAATGATGAACCTACTTGCTATCTTAATTTCATCCATGTTGGTCAATAACATCGTTTTAATGCAGTTCCTTGGTCTTTGCTCATTCTTTGGTGTTTCAACAAAGATGAAATCAGTTGTCGGCATGGGATTGGCAGTTATCGTTGTCATCTTCTTGTCTGCATTGATTACATACCCACTATATATATTTGTTCTTGTACCGCTTGAAATTGCGTACATCGATACCATCGCGTTTATTTTAGTCATCGCTTCACTCGTTCAATTGACAGAACTTGTTATTAAAAGATTCAGCCAAAGCTTATATAAGGCGCTTGGTGTTTATCTTCCATTGATTGCTACAAACTGTGCTGTTTTGGGTGTTGCTCTAACCAATATTGCAACTCCACAATCATATCCCGAAGCATTAATGTTTGCATTGGGATCCGGTTTAGGGTATGCTTTAATTATCATAACATTTACAGCTATACGCTTACGCTTAGATACAGCAAACACGCCAAAAGCACTTAAGGGTCTTCCAATCGCGTTTGTTACAGCAAGCTTGATGGCGATGGCGTTTATGGGATTGGCAGGTATCATTTAATGGAACTACTTATCTTAATCTTAGTGTTGGGCGGATTTATCACGCTCTACATCTTAACCATGAAACTTAACGAAAAGGTTGCTGTTCCGGAAAGCTGCAAAGCGGCTTATCTTGAAGCGCAATCCTGCGAATCCTGTGGCTCAAAAGGCGATAAGGAAACCAAAGGATCCTGCGGTTTCAGCAACACTCTTGAATTTTTGAAGGAGGTCAAATTATAATGGACGTCCTTTATCCATTCATCGTTTTAGGATCGCTTGGCGTTTTGCTTGGCGTTGTCCTTTCCCTCGCAAATCGTTATTTGACAATTGAGGAAGATCCAAGAATTGATGCGATTGAAAAATTATTACCTAATTATAACTGCGGAGCGTGTGGAACCCCAGGTTGCCGCGCATTTGCGACCGGAATTATCAATGGCGAAGTTTTAAATATCTCCAGATGCAAGCCGGGCAAGCTCGAAAAACACTTTAATCCCATCTTAGAATATCTAAAGGATCATCCAAATCCAGATGGAACAAAAAATAACGTAAAAGTTTAGGACATTTATTGTCCTTTTCTTTACGCATTATGTGATATAATAATTTAGGATTTCATTCTGAGGTATATATGAAAAAATTATTGACACTTATTTTCTTGTTGACCACACTCATCGGTCTATCCGCTTGTCAAAAACCTGAAACGTACACGTTCAGTTTTTTTGATTACATGGATACATACATCAGCATCAATGTGATGGCTGACAGTGAAAATCAGGCAAATGAATTCAAAAGTGAAATCGAATCCATTTACCAGATGTATCATGTGCTTTCCACAGGTTATGAAAATCTTCCTGCAAACTCAGGATATCTACAAAACATTTACACCATCAATCAACAAAACAATATCAAGTTAGAAATTGATGAACCGCTCTATGATTTAATATTTGAAGCTGAACGCTTAAGAGAGTTGACTGANNGGCTACTTTGATATTTCAATGGGCGAAGTCGTATCGATTTGGAAAACGGTCATTCTTGATGAAGAATCAGGATATTTGTTTCAAGAAATACCCACCAATGTTTTTGAATCCATCATGACCCAAATCAATGCCATTGTCCTAGAACAGGACGTCATTGAACTGACAGAAGAATCAGGAAAATTCTATATTCAAGTAAAAAGCACGCACGCGAAGCTTGATCTTGGCGCAATCGCCAAGGGATATGCAACCCAACGTGTTTACGAATATCTCCGCGAACAAAATGTTGAGTACTTTTCAATCAGCGCAGGCAGCAGCAGCATCGCTTTAGGTCAAAACCCGAATCGAGAAGGCGGAGTCTATAATGTCTCTTTGGCAAATCCCGTTCGAACCACAGCAACTGATCGTACCTATGGTATGATTTACGTGAAGGATATAAGCGTGACAACCAGCGGAAACTATGAACAGTACGCTTTATATAATAGTCTTAGATATCATCATATTATTTCACCAATGACAAAAACTCCAGCACATTATTATCACACACTGACGATTTTAGGCGATGACGCAGGTGTTCTAGATGCGATTTCAACAGCACTTTTTTCAATGNNCCAGAAATCATGAATGCATGGCTGCTTGAGCATCAAACAGAATATCAGTTTGAAATCATCCGGTACAACTACGACGGAACTATCACTACCAATTTAACCTCTACTGTATTTGAGGAGAATGAGGAGAATTAAGATGGATGCCAAAAAAAGCGTTCAAAACAAAAGAGACTGGATTTTAGCGACCCTTCTTTTTGTTTTGCTGGGAGGACTTTTTATTGCATTTAGATTGTTCGCTTTTGCAGATGAAGCCTCACTTGCACATGTCTATTACGGCAATTCAGATGAGCCCATCGTCACCATCGATTTTATTAATTATCGAGTCATCAGCAATTATGATCA
>DOYO01000153.1 GCA_003518475.1 Acholeplasmataceae bacterium | reverse complement strand
TCCTCCTAAAAAATAGTTGCCAAAACGATGATTCCAATGAAAAAGAAAAATGTGGCAACAATTGAACTTTCGACAAGTTGCGGAATTTTCGTATTAATCTCTGATAATTCTTCATGGTAGTTCTTAAGAAGTTTGTAGTAGAAGAAATAATATAGGAAACTCCAACCCATGACGATAATGACTAAAAATACCGATAATAGAAACGTGAGTTTAGCATATATAAACATGTTGATGATGACCAACACAGGAATCGCGATGATTAAAATCGATAAAAGGAGCGCACCGGCAACTGACTTTACAACCGACTTGACGGATGTCTTTTTATCAATCAGCTTAATTAGTTTTTTGAAGCGTCTGAAGAAGACAAATACTTTATCAATTAAAACGTTCATTGAGCCATAATACCGCCTGTTCTATAGTCTCTACACGTACAATTTCATAGGGGTAGTCAATGCTTGAAATTTCGGAAAAATGTGATTCCGGAATGAAGAAAATGTCGACATTTTCATAGATTGCAGTGTATATTTTTTGTGTGATACCACCGATTCTACCGATGGTTCCGTCCATTTCTATCGTTCCTGTTCCAGCTAAAACCAAATCTCCAATGTTTAGTCCAAGTAAACTTACATAAATTGTAAGGGTGTTAACAAGCCCTCCTGAAGGACCACCAACAACACTATCCAAACCCGGGAACGTATAGGATGGAACGGCACTCACAATCGTATAATTGGGATAAAAAATCATCCTGGAATCACTATCGACATAAGTATAGTCAACAGTCACATAGCTGATCTCTTCATTATGAGTTCTTTTGATTGTAAAGCTGACTTCATCCTGATAAGCAAGCATGATAAAGTCTTCATGCGCATAATCCAAATAACTCTCACCATTGATTTCAACGATTTCATCGCCAATTTCCAATTCGGTGATCCTGCTTGGACGATAGTATACATATAACCCTGCATAATGGTAATCGATCTCAATTGAATCATCTTCTAAACTCGCGAGTTCATATGCTTTGATCAATGCAGTCTTCAATGAGACATACTTAGAGACCTGCCCCTGAAGATAATCATCCCTCATTGAGGTATCCTTTTGTCTTTCCGTCATCAAATTGATATCCATCGTTTCATCTCCTGCAAGCAGCCAGGACTGAAAAGGGGTGAGCGGATAGTACGAATAGACATAGACCGTATTAAAATTGTCGCTCATTTCGATGCCTTCAAGAACGATTTGATCATCTACCTGATTAAGTCCTCCAGGTGCCGTTACAGAAAGTTCCGTAGGAGCAGTCAGCACCAGCATCATGTAAATGTAAGGAAATGAGAGGATAATCAGTATTTTTTTGTATTGTTTAAGTAATTTTAACATAGCTTAGTTCCCCTACCTCGATTTGACGATAGTTGACGCCAGATGCTTTAAGCATCTTAATCGCTGCTGCATGCTCCTTAGAATCTTGATATTTGTTGGATTGATACACGATTTCCTTGATACCGCTTTGAATAATCAGCTTTGCACATTCATTGCACGGAAAAAGAGTCACATAAATCGATGACCCCTTTAAATTTGTCGTCGCATTCAAGATTGCATTCGCTTCTGCATGGACAACATAAGGATACTTTGTGTTCACAAAATCCCCTTCATTATTCCAAGGAAAATCCTGATCTTTGCAGCCTTGCGGCAATCCGTTATAACCGATACCTACAATCCTTTGATCCGGATTGATGATGCATGCTCCAACCTGAGTGCTTGGATCCTTGCTTCTGAGTGCGGACAGCTTGGCAACTCCCATGAAGTATTCATCCCAAGAGATATAATCTTTTCGCATCATTTGACCTCATCCTTCTTGGCTAGCCCTAAATTCACATGGCAATAACCGCCTGGATTTTTCTTTAAATAATCCTGATGATATTCTTCAGCGAGATCATAATCCAAATTTGGTCTGATTTTTGTAGCGACCTTGCTAAAATCATCACCGAAATAATTCTTCATGAATTTGAGTACATGAGATTCATCCAGCATATCATCTAGATAGATACCGCTTCTGTACTGTCTTCCGATATCATGACCCTGGCGATTGATAGAAAATGGATTGATGATTCTGAAGAAATGTTCCAAAACCTGATCTAGAGTAATTTCTGCTTCGTCAAAGAAAACCTGGCAAGCTTCTGTATGTGTCGCATAACCGTCACAAACTTGGCGATATGTTGGTTTTTTCATATTGCCGTCAACATATCCTACTGACGTGTCAACAACGCCTTTAAGTTGATTAAAATAGGCTTCCACACCCCAAAAACAACCCCCAGCAAGTACAATGCTCTTCATTATTTTCCCACCTTTATGTTCAATTCATCCAATTGCTTTTGATCAACATCACTTGGAGCTTGCATCATCATATCCTTCGCGCTTTGCGTCTTAGGGAATGCGACGACGTCCTTGATGTTGGTTGTTCCAGTCATCAGCATGACAACTCTGTCCAATCCTAATGCCAATCCTCCGTGCGGAGGTGTTCCATACTTCAATGCATCGACAAAGAATCCGAATCTATTGGTAATATCAGCTTCAGTCAAACCGAGCGTATCAAACATCAAGCGTTGCACTTCTTGGTTGTGAATACGAATAGAGCCACCACCGATTTCATAACCGTTCAATACGATGTCATAAGCCTTCGCCATGGCATCTTTAGGGTTATTTCTGAGTACTTCAGCATCTACAGGAGATGTAAAAGGATGATGCATTGCGCTAAAACTGTTTTCTTCTTCATTATACTCAAGAAGCGGCCAGTCTACAACCCAAAGGAATTTGTAAACCTGATCTTGAATCATCTTAAATTCATTGGCTAACTCGATTCTAAGTGCGCCAAGCGCAGATGAAACATTGCTAAATTGTCCTGGAACTATGAATAACATATTGTTTTCCTTCAATTTCAAACTGTTAAGTTGTTCTTCAGATAAGAATTTCGCAACGCTACCTGTATATTGATTTTCACTATATTTAATATAAGCGAGCGCTTCACCATGATTCTTCTTAACTAAAAGTGCGAGCTGGTCAATCCGTTTTCTGGTAATCGTTGAACCATTTTCCAAGGTAATCCCGCGAATTGCATCTTTACCGTTGAATAATGGAAGTTCAATCTGATTCAAATATGTATAATCTGAAATCAGCATTTCATAACGCATATCCGGTTTATCAGATCCATAGAGTTCTAAAGCTTTTTGGTAACTCATGCGTGCGAATGGTTGAGGAACATCCACATTCAATACCTTTTTGAAAGTTTTAACTAATACTTTTTCAACCAATGGAATAATATCTTCCTGATCGACGAAGGATTGCTCAATATCGATTTGTGTGAATTCAGGTTGTCTGTCCGCTCTTAAGTCTTCATCTCTGAAGCAGCGTGCAACCTGGAAGTATTTTTCCATGCCTGCAACCATGAAGAGCTGCTTGTAGATTTGAGGTGACTGAGGAAGCGCATAAAAGGTCCCTGGAAATATTCTGGATGGGACGAGATAGTCTCTCGCGCCTTCCGGTGTCGACTTACCTAAAATAGGGGTTTCTAGTTCATAGAATCCTTCATCAACGAGTACGCTTCTGATGGCTTGTGTGATTTGATGTCTTTTAATTAAGAAATTTTGCATCACTGGTCTTCTCAAGTCCAGATAACGATATTTCAGTCTTGTATCCTCAAGAGCATCCGTATCATCAGAAACGATGATGGGTGGATTTTCAGCCGTGTTTAAAATTGTGAGTTTAGAAACCTCAACTTCAATCTCGCCTGTATTGATATTCTTATTCTTATTTTCTCTTTCAATAACCTTGCCTTGAGCTTCTAACACAAACTCATTTCTGATTTTTAAAGCAATGTCATAAAAAGGATTCTCAGGTTTGACAACCAGCTGCGTCAAGCCAAAACGGTCTCTCAAATCGATGAAAATGAGTCCGCCTAGATTTCTAACCTTTGCAGCCCAACCCTTCAAATAAACTTCCTGACCGATATTTTTTATATTCAATTCATTGTTATGATGCGTATATTTCATGTTATTTCACCAATTTTTCTGATAGATATTTTTTAACCTTGGTAATGAGAACTTCTTCTTGTATTTCTGTTTTGGTATCTTTTACAGCTACAACGCCTTTTTTAAACTCTTCNNGCCAGCTTGTCTCAGCTGATAAAGAATTTTGGTTGCTACTGTTTTTAATTCCGGATTGAACACAATCACGAATGCGTCCAAAGTTCTTTCCTTTGCAAAATCGACGCTTTCCGCCTCCAGGGCAAGCAGCAATCTTTCCATGCCGAAAGCAAATCCGATACCGCCTAAATCTGGTCCGCCGAGCTCTGAAACGAGTTTTTGATAGCGTCCTCCGCCACCTAAGACGTTTTGAGCGCCAAATCCTTCAATATCCGCTTCGACTTCGAAGACGGTATGACTATAGTAGTCCAAGCCTCTGACGAGTTTTGGAGCGATTTCGTAGCTGATATCCGCAGCATGAAGATGATCAAGGACCGTTTTAAAATAGTGTCTTGATTCTTCAGTCAAGAAATCCTGAGGCGTTGGGGCATTGATGACTGCTGGATGTTTTTGATCCACCTTGCAATCCAAAATACGCAGTGGATTTTTGTTGATTCTCGCTTTGCAATCCTCACATAACGATTCAACATGCGGAGTAAAGTAGTTAAATAACGCTTCTTGATAATTCTTTCTCGAAATATCGTCACCTAGGCTGTTCACTCTGACCCTGACACCTTTTAAACCCAATCTTTTGATAAAATCATAGGCTAAAATGATGAGTTCAGCATCTAGAGCAGGATCGACTCCGCCGATGGCTTCCACGCCAAATTGATAAAACTGGCGGTATCTGCCTTTTTGAGGGCGTTCATATCTGAAGTTAGGTCCGATATAATAAACCTTTTCGAGTTCTTGGGATGCATAGAGTTTGTTTTCAACATAACTTCTAATGACACCTGCTGTTCCCTCTGGTCTAAGCGTCAGACGTCTATCTCCACGGTCATCAAAATCATAGGTTTCTTTAGTCACCATATCGGAAAGTTCAGTCTGTCTATGAAAGACTTCACTGTATTCCATGATTGGCGTACGCATTTCCTTGATGTTGTAGAGTGCTAAAACATCTCTGATCTTTTGTTCCAGAGCTTGCCATAAATATGACTCGTTCGGTAAAACATCGTAAGTACCTTTAACCTTGTTGACTGACATGATAATCCTCCTTGAGCAGCTCATAGATGAGCATTTCGTCTTTTATAACTGTTTTTTGTTTTTCGTGCGTATATGGAATCTGTTCTTTGAATTTAAACCCTGATTTTAGAATCACATGCTTGCTTGCTTCGTTGTTTACCAAGTGCTTGATTCTAAGAACATCATAATTCAAATAATCAAATCCGATTTTAATCATTTCTTTAAGAGCTTGAGACATGATACCCTTGTTCCAGTAATCCCTATGGAGCACATACCCAATCTCAATACCGTTGACTCCTTTGATTTTACTGTGAAAATCAATGGTCCCGATCATTTTGTTAATGACTACATCAACGATTGCGTATCCTATGGGTAGTTCTTCCTTGATGCGGGGCAAATAAATAAACTTGATGGTCTGTTTCGCTTCAGATAGAAGAATGAACGGACCCCAATTCAAGTATTTGGTCACTTCAGGATCTTTCCCATATTCAAACATATTCTTCGCATCTGATCTTTTGATTGTGCGAAGCATATAATCACCAAAATGTATCACAGGCATTTTTATATGTGGCTTCTTCATAAAACCTCCATAAACAAAAATAAAACGTCCTTAAAAATATCTAAGGACGTATGAATACGCGGTACCACCTTAGTTCTAGAAAAAAATTATCTAGCCCTCATTATGACAAATGTCTCAAAAGGTGTCACAATTTATTGTTATATGGAGTAAATATCTATAACAATGAAATATCCTTTATCGTTGACGATTGAATTACACTATTATATTAACCTAAAATCGATAAAAAGTCAATTAGATTTCAATAACGATAGTAACCGGACCATCATTGATGGAATCTATATTCATATGTGCTCCAAATACACCTTTTTCCACATGGTGATGCTTTTCCAATTCCTTGTTCAATAGTTCATATAATGGATTGGCTTGCTCCGGTCTTGCAGCTTCAATGAAGGAAGGACGATTGTTCCCCTTCGTGTCTCCATAAAGCGTAAATTGGGAGATGGAAAGAATACTTCCTCTTACTTGGTTCAGGTTCAAATTCATTTTCCCGTTCTCATCTTCAAAAACACGTAAATTATGAATTTTTTCGGCCATTTTAATTGTTGTTTTTTCATCATCTTTTACAGAAATACCAATATAAAGCAAGTATCCCTTATCTATCTTTCCGACAATTTCATCTTCGACTAGAACGGATGCCTTCAGCACTCTTTGCACGACAACTCTCATTTGAAATCTCTTTCCACAGTATAGATATCACTGATTTTTCTTAAATTGACCATCAAGGTTTGCAGAGATTGCGCATTCGTGATTGAAACTTTGATTTTAATGACCATTTCTAGATTCGTTGTCGTCATCGCGTTCACTTCAGCAATCGAAATCGTTTGAGCATTGACAGCACTTATCACTTCAGTTAATAAAGTAGACTTGTTTCCTCCCACAATCTTCATGACAGCTGGATACTTTCTGGTAATATTTGTAGACCAAAATGCTTCAATCAACCTATTCTCTTCAAAAGTCTTGCAATTGGGGCAAAAAGAAGTATGAATGACAATACCGCTTTGCTTGCTCACATACCCAATGATTGGATCTCCCGGTATTGGGAGACAACAGTTCGCCAATTTTAATTGAGGACTCGAAAGACCTTCGATAATGACGCCTGTTTCACTATGTGTAGTAAGTTGTCTCGCAGCTTTATCCATCTGTCTCTGCAACTGCAGCTCACGATCGAAATCTTGACCTAAAAGCTTGCTGATGACAGTTTTTGTACTTAAGTTCCCCTTACCGATTTCTTCATACAAATCAGAAACGGTAAAGATTAAATTCTTTTCAAAATGGAGTTTGACAAACTTGTCATCAATGGTTTCTGTTGTTTTGACACCTTGAAGTTCACGTTCCATCAAATCCTTGCCGATGGCAATGATAGAATCGATGTTCTTCTTGTTCAAGAAACCTTTGATTTTATGTCTAGCATGCTGAGATTTGGCGATTTTTAACCAGTCATCGCTCGGACCTGCTGAATTCTTATTGATTTTAACGCTGACGATATCGCCTGTATTCAGTTCATAATCCAAGGTGACGATTCTGTTATTGACGAGCGCTCCAACCATTTTGTTCCCGACATCCGTGTGGATCCGGTAAGCAAAATCGATGGGAGTTGATCCCTTAGGCAGTTCGATGACTTCACCTTTGGGAGTGAAAACATAGACATTGGCATCTAGAATATCACCTTTGATTGTTCCGACGAATTCTTCTGCTCCGCCCTCGGTTTCATCCGTATCTTCACTCATCTTGAGAAGTTCTCCATACCACTTCAGTTTTTGAGCAATTTCAAACTGCTCTCTTTCTTTAGAGTATGTCTTATTTTCTTTATATGCCCAGTGTGCAGCAACCCCATATTCAGCAATCTGATCCATTTCATTGGTTCTGATCTGAACCTCAAAAAGCGTTCCATCTTCCGATAAAACAGTGGTATGCAGAGATTGGTACATATTTGGCTTAGGTACTGCGATATAATCCTTGAACCTTCTAGGAATAGGAGTGAAGTTCGCATGGATGATGCCGAGTGCTTGATAACAGGTTTCAATGCGGTCAACAATGATTCTGACTGCCAATAAATCATAAATATCTTCAAAGGAACGGCTGTCCCTCGTCATTTTTTTATAGATGCTGTAAATATTTTTAATTCTGCCTTTGATTTCAAAATCACGCAGTTCACTGGTCGTAAACATCTCCTTGATATCTTCAATCACTTGATTGATGGAGGATTCGCGTTCATTTTTCTTGGTTTGAATCATGTTTGAAACGCGGTAATACATTGGGGGATCCGTATATCTGAGCGATCTGTCTTCTAATTCTGCCTTGATTCTAAAGATACCAAGTCGATGTGCTAGAGGAGCATAGATTTCCAATGTTTCACTGGCGATTTTATATTGTTTTTCCGGACTCATGGATTCAAGAGTTCTGACATTATGCAAACGGTCAGCGATCTTAATCAAGATGACACGGATATCTTTAGCCATCGCTAAAAGCATTTTTTGATGATTATCTGCAGCAGATGCCTTGGTGTTGAATGACAGTTTGCCTATTTTTGTCACTCCGTCGACCAGTTGCGCGATATCGGATCCAAACATCGTTTCCACTTCTTTAAGTGTCAATGACGTATCTTCTACCGTATCATGGAGCAAAGCGGAAATCAAAGTCGCTGGTCCGCCTCTTAATTCAGCTAAAATCTTAGCGACTGCGATTGGATGGGTGATATATGGCTCACCGCTCTTGCGCATCTGACCTTCATGCTTTTCCTTCGCCAAAAAATAAGCTTTTTCAATAAGCTTGATATCAGACTCTCTCTTGATATAGGAGTCAAACGATTGGGCTAAGGATTCAAACAATGGATCAGACATGAAAGCACATCCCTTTTAGTAAGTAATGAGTGTTAATATATCGTATTTCCCTAATTTTTCTCTTCCATTCAAATCTGCGAGTTCAATTAAAAACGCAATGCCGACAACTTCTCCGCCAAGTTTTTCAACTAAGTCAATCGTCGCTTGAATCGTTCCACCAGTTGCTAATAAGTCATCAATGATGATCACTCTGTCGCCTTTTTTAACAGAATCGTCATGCATGCATAGCTCATTGGAACCATATTCAAGATTATAGGAAACACTGATTGATTTTCTTGGAAGCTTTCCTGGTTTTCTAACTGGAGCGAATCCGATGGAAAGATTCGTCGCGACAGGACAGCCAAAAATGAATCCTCTAGCTTCAGGACCTACTATCAAGGTTGCATTTTTCTTTTTTGCGAAATTCGTAAATTGTTCTGCAGCATAGTGATAAGCCTTTCCATTCGACATCAATGGCGTAATATCACGAAACAATATGCCCTTCTTTGGAAAATCAGGTACATCAGCAATATAATCTTTTAAATTCATATTTTCCTCCAAGCGGTCCTTAAACAAAAAAAGACCTTTCTTCTACCGTCTTATTTTAACCCATTTTTTACTTTTTAGCAAGTATGCTATAATAGAAACGGGTGAGAACATGAAGCCGTTGGCGTATAGAATGAGACCTCAAAAATTTGAAGATGTATTTGGACAGGACCATCTGGTAGGCAAGGATGGTGTTTTAACGTCCATGCTTGCTAAAAAGAAACTTTTATCCTTTATTCTTTATGGACCTCCCGGCACAGGAAAGACAACCATTGCTCAATTATTCGCTGAAAGGTCTGGTCTTGACTATTATTTTTTCAATGCCTCAACTGATACAAAAGCCAAGCTTAAAGACATCATTGAAACGACGAATTATCATGACATTTTGATTGTTGTTGATGAAATACACCGTATGAAAACCGATGTGCAGGATTATCTTCTACCCTTCATGGAAAATGGAAATGCCACAGTGATCGGACTAACAACGTTAAATCCATATCAAAGTATCAACATGGCGATACGTTCCAGATGTCACTTGTATGAAGTGAAGAACCTAGACGAGGAATCCATCGAAAAAGCCGTCATGAACGGCATCAAAGAGCTTGATGTCGATATAAAAATAGAGAAAAATGCGGTTTCAGCCATTGTCAGATATTCCAATCATGAAGTGAGAACAGCATTAAATATCTTAGAAAGCGCCTCCCTTGTTTTAAATGACGGGGATACGCTCACCGCTCAAACAGTCTACCGGGTTGCAGGAAAAATGAGTCATGACCTAGACGATCACGAAGATCATTTCTATGAACTGCTTTCCGCACTTCAAAAATCAATCCGCGGTTCAGATGTCGACGCATCCATTCACTGGCTTGCCAGACTGATTACCTTAGGAGACCTTCAAGCCATCATCAGACGCTTGATCGTCATCAGTTATGAAGATATCGGACTTGCTAATCCCTTAATGGGCGGAAAAGTATTGAATGCCTGCGATAGCGCCATTAAAGTCGGGTTCCCGGAAGCTAGAATCATCTTGTCAGCCATCGTCATCGATATGGCATTATCACCAAAATCAAATACCGCGATTATCGCGATTGATGAAGCGATCAATGACTATGAAACAACCGATACGGGAACGATACCAGATCATGCAAACAATAGAAAAATAAAACTAAACCCGGATATCTATCATTATCCCCATAACGATAAAGACAGCATCAATGATCAAAGCTATCTGCCAGATCTGATCAAGGATAAAGCATATTATCATCCTAAAACAGAATCCAGCTATGAAAAAGCGCTCGCAGAACGCTTAAAACAAATAGATAAGATCAAAATGAAGAAAAGATAAAAATACGCGCGCATGAAATGTCATGCGCGCGTTCCTTATTTTTTGTTATCCTTCAGTTGAAATAATGACCGGGATGGTAATCGGTGATCTTCTGATCTCCTGATAAATGAAACGGTTCACTTCATTTCTAACATCCTTTTTGTAGTCATTCCAGTTGATATATTTGCCTTCCAAATGTTTTTTGCTGACAGTCAAAAATAATTCCTTGACCTTGTTGAGTATTTCTTCAGATTCTTGAATGTAGACAAATCCTCTGGTGACGATTTGCACTTCACCAAGTATTTGCTTCGTTTTCGGGCTGACATGTGCCACAAGGAGCAATGCGCCATCTTCAGCAAGCAATTCTCTATCCTTCATGACAAAGTCGTTGACATCGCCTACTGCAGTGCCGTCAATCAGGATTTCACCTGTGTTGATATCCGCTCTGGAGACGTAAGCATCATTATTTTCCATGGTGAGAACGTCGCCGTTATCCAATACGAAAATATTTTTTTCATCATAACCGATTTCTTGAGCGAGCTTCTTCAATCCATATTGGTGTCTGTATTCGCCGATTGTCGGAATAATATACTTTGGCTTCAGCAAATTCATCATCATCTTCAATTCTTCTGCGGTTGCGTGCGCAGCTGACAACAATCTCTTGTCAATTACTTTGACCATCGCATCGCTTCGATAAAGAATGTCCAATGTTCGAGCTGCCATCTTTTCTGTGCCTGGAACCGGTGCGGTCATGAGAATGACTGTATCTTTTTCAGAAATGTGAATCAAGCGATCCGCTTTCTTGCACATTCTTTGAAGCATGAAGAAGGGTTCATGGCGGTTTCCTGTCACTAAGGCAACAATATCGCTGCCATCATTTTTGTTCTTATCATCAATATATCTCAAACTGATCAGGGATTCAGCTGGAATATCTAAATACCCATTTTCAATCGCGATATCAACAATGCGCTGTGCGCGTCTGCCGATGATTGC